>DATGDG010000381.1:0-1935 GCA_035311025.1 Casimicrobiaceae bacterium | reverse complement strand
CCATGACCGTCGCGCCCGGCGTCCGCACCGGCGACAGCCGGGCGACGAACGCGTAGACGACGCCGGCGGAGACGTTGATCAGCCCCCCCAGCAGCGCCGAGAGCGCTCCGTTCAGCCCGGCCAGCGCGCCCGCGATCGCCGCGATGACCAGCGTCGCGCCCGCCTGCCAGACCAGTGCAGTTCGAAGCGGTCTGAGGGAAAACGGAGGTGACACGGTCCTGTGGCGCGCCTGCAGCCCGCATGCACCGGCGAGCTGCGCGAAGCCCGAGCAAACTTTGCAATATTAACCGGTTTCGACCCGGGATCGCAACGAGATGTTGCACCGCAAACCCGAGGGGGAGAGCGCCTTGCCCCACTGCGGTGCGCAAGAGGGGCCGGACCTCCAGGGGCGACCGGGGTCGCCTCGAGAGCCGGGGTGGCTCAGCCGCCGGAGAGGGCGGCGACGATCGTCACCTCGGCCTCGGAGGTGAGCGGCGTCGAAAGGTCGCGGGTCAGGCGGCCGCCGACGAACAGCTTGATGTGCGGACGCAACTGGCGCTGCTCGTCGACGATGCGGAAGCGGATGCCGGGATAGGCACCATCGAGGGCTGCGAGCACGCCGCCCACCGTCGGCGGCAACTCGGGGGCGAGCACCGGGATCGCCACCGCAACCTCGGCCTGGCCCGTGTACGAGCGCAGCGGCGTCGGGATCCTCACCCGCACGACGGCAGCGGCCTCGCGCGAGGCCCGGGCGGTCATCGCATGCCTCGGCCATGCCGACCACACACGCGCAGCGAGCGCTCGCTATCGTCCGTTGCGATCGCTAACTCCAACGGAATCAGCACCACGCCTCGAGCGCGTAGATGTGCGGCAGGTGTCGCGCCAGGCAGCGGAAACTCCGGCCCTCGTCGCGGCTGCCCCAGATTTCGCCCGACGTCGTTCCCAGGTAGAGCCCCATCGGATCGCGCAGGTCGGTCGTCATCGCCTGCCGCTTGACCGTCCACCATGCCTGGGACTTGGGCAGGCCCTGATCCTGCCGCTTCCAGGTCTTGCCCGCGTCGCGCGAACGATAGGCGGCCGGGCGCCCTCCCGGCGCGGTCCTTGGCCACACGCTCGTGCCATCCATCGGGAACACCCACACCGATTCGGGGTCGCGCGGATGCGCTGCCAGCGGAAAACCCACGTCGCCGACCGACTTCGGCATCGCCGCACCGATGTCCTGCCAGGTGTCCGAAGGCCGGTCGAGCCGGTAGATGCCGCAATGATTCTGTTGGTACAGGCGGTCGGGGTTCGCGCCTGCGAAGCGGACGCAGTGGGGATCGTGGCCGAATTCGGGCGCCGGCGCGGGAATGAAGTCGGCCCGCACGCCTTTGTTGAGCGGTCGCCAGTCGGCACCGCCGTCCACCGATTCGAACACGCCCCCGCCCGACATCCCGATGTACATGTGCGCGCGATCGCGCGGGTCGATCAGGATCGAATGCAGCTTGGCCCCGTCGGGCGTGCCGTCCTGGTCGCCGCCGCACCATTCCTTGCGCCGGGGATGCGCATTGAAACCGGCGACACCCTCCCAGGTCGCGCCTGCGTCCGTCGACCGGAACAGGCCCTGCGGCGAAGTGCCCGCGTACCAGACGCCCGGCTCGCTCGGGTGACCAGGCGTCAGCCAGAACGTGTGGTCGACGACGCGGCCGGCGCCTTCGGCGAACGCAGGGGGGCGCGTGGCTTCCTTCCACGTCTTGCCGGCGTCGGTCGAACGGAACACCGTCGGCCCGAGGTGGCCGGTACGCGCCGCTGCGAGCAGCGTCCTGCCGTCGCGTGGATCGCAGATCGCGTGATGCACGATGTGGCCGAGGAACTGCGGGCCCGCGAGCTTCCAGCCATTGCGCGCGATGTCGCTCGTCAGTGTCCACAGGCCCTTGCGGGTCGCAATCAGCAGGCGGATGCTGCGCGACGGCGTCG
>DATGDG010000380.1:0-3465 GCA_035311025.1 Casimicrobiaceae bacterium | reverse complement strand
CGCTACTTCGACATCGAGGGCAAGCTCACCGGCCTGAAGAGCAAGGCGATGACCAGCCCCTGCGGCAAGATCCGCATCCCGATCAACGAGAGCGCCGACGACCGGAGCCAGATCCAGGAGTACCTGATCGACTATCGCGGGGAAGGCATCCAGCACGTTGCGCTGGGCACCGAGGACGTCTACGCGACGGTGGAAACCCTCCGCGGCCGCGGTGTCGCGTTCCAGGACACCCCCGACACCTACTACGAGGCGCTGCCTGCGCGCCTGCCGGGGCACGCGGAGGACACCGAGCGCCTGCGGCGCAACCGCATTCTGCTCGACGGCTCGCCCGCGAAGGGCGAGATGCTGCTGCAGATCTTCACGTCGACGGTCATCGGCCCGATCTTCTTCGAGATCATCCAGCGCAAGGGCAACCAGGGGTTCGGCGAAGGGAATTTCCGCGCGCTGTTCGAGTCCATCGAAGAGGACCAGATTCGCCGCGGCGTGCTCAAGGAAGGGTCCTGACAGCGGGGTCCGCGGCGCAGCGGGCGGAGGCGCAGCTTGCAGCGCCGGCAAGGCGCGGGGGGCGAGGCGTGACGTCGTCGCAACCCCCGATGTCGTCACTTCCCCGGTCCCGGGCGTGTCGCTCCGGACCTTGGGAATTCGACCCGGCGACCGCATCTGCGGCAGACGCAATGGCGTGTTCCGGGCTGCGGGAACGCAAGGGAATGCGTGCAATTGCGCGTTGATTCTGCTAGAATTCCACGTTTCCCGGAGCTTCGTGCGTTAGTGCTTACTCCCCTCGGATTCTCGCTGCTGCGCCAGCTTTCGGATGGCGCTTTCCACTCGGGCGAAGACCTCGCCGCGACGGTGGGGCTGACGCGCGCCCGTGTCTCGCAACTGCTGAAGCAGGCGGAAACGGCGGGCCTGGCGCTCGAGCGCGTGCGGGGTCGCGGTTACCGGCTGCTGGCTACGCCCGATTTTCTCGACGCCGAGGAGGTCCGCAAGGCGCTGCGCAAGCTCGGTGTCCAGGTCGCCGCGGCCGACGCCAAGGCGCCGTTGCTGCCGGCGGCCAATGACGACGATCTGGCGCTGCCGTCGGGATCGCCACCGGTCGATCCCCATCCCGCGCTGTCGGTCGAAGTGACCGACCAGGTCGACTCGACGTCGAGCGAGCTGCTGCGGCGCGCCGCGCGTCGCGACATCCATGGCGCGCTGCTGGCCGCGGAGTGGCAGACCGCAGGTCGTGGTCGCCGGGGCCGGGTCTGGAGCGCAGTCGCGGGTGGCAGCCTCACCTTTTCGCTGGGCTGGCGCTTCGAGCAGGGGGCGGGATTCGTCGCGGGGCTTTCGCTCGCGGTCGGCGTCGCCGTCATCCACGCGCTGGAAGCCGAAGGGCTCCCGGGCGTCGAGCTGAAATGGCCGAACGACCTGATCTATCGCCACCTGAAAGTCGGCGGCATCCTGGTCGAGCTCAACGGCGATGCCCTGGGGCCGTCCACCGTCGTCGTCGGCGTCGGCCTCAATGTCCGCCTGCCCACCGCGATGAAACGCGACATTGCGCAACCGGTCAGCGACCTCACCGCGGTCGCAGGTCGCGGCGCGCCCCCGATCGACCGCAACCGCCTGCTGGCGAGGCTCGCCAAGGAGCTTGCGTCGAGCCTGTCCACGTATGCCCAGCATGGCTTCGCCCCGTTCGCCGCCGAGTGGCAGCGCCGTCACGCCTATCAGGGGAAACCCGTGAAGCTGCTGCTTCCGGACGGCGCCAGCGTCAAGGGCACGGTGGCCGGCGTCGACAGCACCGGCGCGCTGGTGCTGGCCGATGGTCCGCGACGGGCCCGCTTTCTCGCCGGTGAGATCTCCCTGCGTCGCGCCTGACGCGGGTTTCGCCACCGCGGGGGCCCTGCGTCGGCGGCCGCGCGGCGCACTCCCGCCTCGGCTTTCAGCCGTCACCCTCACCCCGACCCTCTCCCTCCCGAGGGAGAGGGGGAATGCCGTCCTCTCCCCGGCCCTCTCCCGCACGCGGGAGAGGGCATGACGGCGCCGCGCGACCGTGAATGACGTCCTCGTCATCGACGTCGGCAACAGCCGGATGAAATGGGGACTGCGCGGCCCGCGCGGCTGGATCGCGCAGGGCGCGGTCCCGAACCAGGACATCGGCTCGCTCGCCGTGCGCGACTGGCAGACTCTCGAGCGGCCGGCACGCGCGGTCGGGGTCAATGTCGCCGGGGAGGCTGCGCGTGTTCGGGTCGAAGGACAACTCGCACGCTGGCGGCTGACGATGGAGTGGCAGCAGGCAAGCGCGCAGGCGGGCGGTGTCGTGAACCGCTACGCCGATCCCGCGCGGCTGGGGGCCGATCGATGGGCATCGCTGGTCGCGGCCCGCCGGCGCGAGATGGCGCGCGGTGCGCCACCGCGCCCGGCGATCGTCGTCAACGCGGGCACGGCGGTGACGGTCGACGCCCTCGACGCTGACGGGGTGTTCCACGGCGGCCTGATCGTGCCGGGGGTCCACCTGATGCTGCAGTCGCTGGCCGACAACACGGCCGCCCTGCGCGTGACCCCCGGGAGCTTCCAGGACTTTCCCACCAGCACGCCCGATGCCCTGCGCACGGGCGCCCTGCAGGCGGTTTGCGGGGCGATCGAGCAGATGCGCGCAAAGCTCGCCCGCGACGGAGCTGAGGTCGTCTGCTATCTCGCGGGCGGCGGTGCGCAGGACATTGCATCCCACCTGTCGCCTCCGCTCGAGCGTGTGGATAATCTGGTGCTCGAAGGCGTGCTGGTCCTCGCCTCGCAGACCCGATAGCCCGGACGCGGCGCGACGCGCGACGGACCGGCATATTCCACAACGTCCGCGCCACGAATCCCCCTGCGATGCGCCTCGCCGTATTCCTGCTGCTGTTCGCCAATGCGCTGCTCTTCGCCTACGTGCGTCTGGACAATGCGTCGGTCAGCGAGGCCGGGCGGCTCGCCTCGCAGGTTCGCCCCGACAGCATCAAGCTGCTGACGCCGGAGGAGGTCGCAGCACTGGGCCTCGACAAAGGCCTGCCTGCGGCGCACGCGCAGGACCAGGCCGCGGCGAGCGCCACGGCGTCGACGCAGGCCCCCGCAGTCGCGCAGACCACGACCTCGCCGGCCAATCAGGCAGCGTCGCAGGCGCAGGCCGGCACCCCGGCATCGGCCGCCGCCGACGTCTGCGTCCAGTGGGGCCCGTTCTCCGACGCCGATCGCACCAAGGCGCAGGCCGATGTCGATCCGCTGAAGCTCGGGCACGCCCTGTCGCAGCGTCAGGTGACGGTGACCGACGCCTGGTGGGTGAGCCTCGCGCCGGTGGCGACGCGCGCCGCGGCCGACAGCCGCGTCGCTGCGCTGCGTGCGCAGGCGATCGACGATGTGTCGGTCGTCGATGCCCGCGACGGGCAATCCGCGGTGTCGCTCGGCATCTTCCGAACCCGGGAGGCCGCGGCCGCGCGCGTGCAGGCGCTGGCT
>DATGDG010000379.1:0-4876 GCA_035311025.1 Casimicrobiaceae bacterium | reverse complement strand
CCGCTGCTCGGCGTCTGCCTGGGGCACCAGGCGATCGGCCAGGCCTTCGGCGGGCGCATCATCCGCGCCCAGCGGGTGATGCACGGCAAGCTGTCGTCGATCGTTCATGACGGGCGCGGCGTCTTCCGGGGCATCCCGTCGCCGTTCACGGCGACGCGCTACCACTCGCTGGCGATCGAGCGCACGAGCCTGCCGCCGGTGCTCGATGTCACGGCAACGTCGGAAGACGGAGAGATCATGGGGGTGCGCCATCGCGAGTTCGCCGTCGAAGGCGTCCAGTTCCATCCGGAGGCGATCCTGACCGAGCACGGGAAGAGGCTGCTCGCCAACTTTCTCGCCGGAGCGGTTTAAACTCCCGCCCGGAAGGCGCGGACCCCGCGGTCGGCGCCATCACACGGACTGTCCCATGGCCATCACGCTCCAGGACGCGCTGCAGCGCACGATCGAGCATCGCGAGATCTTCCACGACGAGATGCTCTCGCTGATGCGGCGGATCATGCGCGGCGAGGTCTCGCCGGTGATGATCGCGGCGCTGACGATCGGCCTGCGGGTCAAGAAGGAGACGATCGGCGAGATCACCGCCGCGGCGCAGGTGATGCGCGAGTTCGCGAGCAACGTCGAGGTCGCCGATCCCGGCGACCTGCTCGACATCGTCGGCACCGGGGGGGACGCGTCGCACACGTTCAACATCTCGACGGCGTCGATGTTCGTCGCCGTGGCGGCCGGCGCGCGCGTGGCCAAGCACGGCAACCGTTCGGTGTCGTCGAAATCGGGCAGCGCCGACGTCCTCGAGGCGCTGGGCGCCAACATCATGCTGACCCCCGCGCAGGTCGCCGCGTGCATCGACCGGACCGGTGCGGGCTTCATGTTCGCGCCGACCCATCACGGGGCGATGAAGCACGCAGCCCCGGTGCGCAAGGAGCTCGGCGTGCGCACGATCTTCAACATCCTCGGGCCGCTGACCAATCCCGCGGGGGCGGCCAACCACCTGATCGGCGTGTTCCATCCGGACCTGGTCGGCATCCACGTCCGCGTGCTGCAGCGCCTGGGGAGCAGGCGCGCGATCGTCGTCTGGGGCAAGGACGGGATGGACGAGGTTTCGCTGGGCGCAGCGACGATGGTCGGGGAGCTGTCGAACGGCGAGATCCGCGAATACGAGATCCACCCCGAGGATTTCGGGATGCACATGAAGTCGAACCGCGGCCTCAAGGTCGCGGATGCGCAGGAATCGAAGGAGATGGTGCTGGAGGCGCTTTCCGGCGTCGAGGGCACGCCCCGCGAGATCGTCGTGCTGAACGCCGGCACTGCGCTCTACGCCGCCGGTGTCGCGGATTCGATCGCGGACGGCATCGTTCGCGCGCGCGCCGTGGTCGCCAGCGGCGCTGCGATGCGGGCGCTCGACGACTTCGTGGCGGCGACGAAGTCGTTCGCCGCGTGAACCGCGCCGGCTGATCGTCGGACCGACCACGGGCCTCGCATGAGCGGCAGCGACATCCTCGCAAGGATCATCACGACCAAGGCCGAGGAGGTGATCGCGGCGCAGGTCGACCGCCCGTTCACGGCGGTGGACCGGGACGCCCGCGCGGCGCCGCCAGCGCGCGGATTCACCGCGGCGATCCGCTCGCGCGTCGCGGCGGGCCGCCCGGCGGTGATCGCCGAGATCAAGCGGGCGAGCCCGAGCAAGGGCGTCCTGCGCGAGGATTTCGACCCCGCCGCGATCGCGGCTTCCTACGAGCGGGCCGGCGCGACCTGCCTTTCGGTGCTGACCGACCGCCCTTTCTTCCACGGGGCGCCCGAATACCTGGTCCAGGCCCGTGCGGCCTGCTCGCTGCCGGCGCTGCGCAAGGAATTCATCATCGACGAGTACCAGGTCGCCGAGTCGCGGGCGCTGGGCGCCGACGCGATCCTGCTGATCGTCGCGGCGCTCGACGACTCGCGGCTGGGAACGCTCGAGGCCTGCGCGCGCGACTACGGGCTCGACGTGCTGGTCGAGGTCCACGATGCCGCCGAGCTCGAGCGCGCGCTGCGGCTCGCGACGCCGCTGGTCGGGATCAACAACCGCAACCTGCGCAGCTTCAGCGTGTCGCTGCACACGACGATCGAGCTCCTGCCGCGCATTCCTCCGGACCGGATCGTCGTCACCGAGAGCGGAATACTCGCGCAGCGCGACGTGGCGCAGATGCGCCGGCACGGGGTCAATGCATTTCTGGTCGGCGAGGCGTTCATGCGCTCGCCCGATCCCGGGGCGGCGCTCACCGCGCTGTTCGGCTGACGCGCGATGTCGGCCATCGTCGCCGAGGGTGTCACCAAGTCCTGGGCCACGGCCGAAGGCGTCGTGCGCGCCGTCGACGAAGTCTCGTTCGCCTTCGAGGCCGGAACGCTCAACGTCCTGCTCGGGCCCTCGGGCTGCGGCAAGTCGACGACGCTGCGACTGATCGCCGGCCTCGAGACCGCGGATGGCGGACGCATTGGCATCGCTGGCCGCGACGTCACCGGCCTGCCCCCCGCCGCGCGATCGATCTCGATGGTGTTCCAGAGCTATGCGCTGTTCCCGCACCTGACGGTCGCCGAGAACATCCTGTTCGGGCTGCGCGTGCGCAAGGTGGGCAGGGACGAGTGCGAAAGCCGGCTCGCAGGCGTGGCCGACCTGCTCGGATTGAGGCCGTACCTGCAGCGCAAGCCCTCGCAGCTCTCCGGCGGACAGCAGCAGCGCGTCGCACTCGGGCGCGCGATCATCGCGCAGGCTCCGGTGTGCCTGATGGACGAGCCGCTGTCGAACCTCGATGCGCAGCTGCGCGCCGCGATGCGGCTCGAGATCCGGGCGCTGCAGCGAAAGCTCGGGATCACGATGGTCTACGTGACCCACGACCAGCTCGAGGCGATGTCGATGGCCGACCGCGTCGTGCTGATGCGCGCAGGACGCATCGAGCAGAACGGTGCGCCGGTGGACCTCTACGAGAGCCCCGCCAACACCTTCGTCGCGCGCTTCATCGGCACGCCGCCGATGAACCTGCTGCGCCTCGAGGCCGCGCAAGGGGGAGCCGTCATCGCCGGGACCGACGGCCCGGTCGTCGTGGACGGCAGCCGCGCGGGCGGCACGCTGGGCGTGCGCCCCGAACACTTCCAGCTCGCGTTCGAGGACGGCGTGCGGGCGGCGGTCGAAAGCGTCGAATACCTCGGTGGCGACTCGCTCGTCACCTGCCGGATCGGCGCGCAGACGGTCGCGGTCAAGACCGCCGGCAGCGTGCCTTTCGCGCGCGGCGACGCGACCTGGATCCGCTGGTCTGCCGGCGCGCAGCACTATTTCGATGCAGAAGGACTGCGCAGGAGCGCGCCCGCCCGAAGGGAGGGCGCTAGACTCCTGGCCTGACGCCTGCCCACCGGATTCACTGCCACACCCGAGGAGGAAGCCATGAAATCGCTGTTGCATATGCTGGGCCGCGCGCTGGGAATCGCGGCCGCCGTGTTCGCCGGCGCCGCGCTTGCGCAGGGCCCGGTCGAGGTCCCGTTCTACTACCCGGTCGCCGTCGGGGGACCGATCACCAAGATCATCGACGGCTACGCGGCCGCCTTCGAGAAGGAGAATCCCGGGATCAAGCTGAAGCCGATCTATTCCGGAAGCTACCAGGAATCGATCGCCAAGGCGCTGACCGCAGCGAAGAGCGGCGATCCGCCGGTCACGTCGATCCTGCTGTCGACCGACATGTACACGCTGATCGACGAGGACGCGATCATCCCGTTCGACGACCTCGTCAAGTCCGCCGACGACAAGGCGTGGCTCAAGAGCTTCTATCCGGCGTTCATGGAGAACAGCCAGACCGGCGGCAAGACCTGGGGCATCCCCTTCCAGCGCTCGACGATCGTCCTCTACTACAACAAGGACGCGTTCAGGGAGGCCGGGCTCGATCCCAACCGTCCGCCCGCGACCTGGGCCGAGATGACGGCGGACGCCGAGAAGCTCACCCGGCGCGATGCGTCGGGCAAGGTCACGCAATGGGGCGTCGAGATCCCATCCTCGGGCTTCCCGTACTGGCTGTTCCAGGCGCTCGCGATCGAGAACGGCGCGAACCTGATGAACGCCGCAGGCACCGAGGTCTATTACGACAAGCCCGAAGTCGTCGGCGCGCTGCAATACTGGGTTGACCTGGTCGACAAGTACAAGGTCCATCCCCCGGGAATCGTCGACTGGGGAACGACCCCGAAGGATTTCTTCGAGCGCAAGGTGGCGATGATCTGGACGACGACGGGCAACCTGACCAACGTCCGCGCCAACGCCAAGTTCGACTTCGGCGTCGCGATGCTGCCGGCGAACAAGCAGCGCGGCAGCCCGACCGGTGGCGGCAATTTCTACATCTTCAAGAAGTCGACCCCCGTCCAGCGCGAAGCCGCCTTCAAGTTCATCAAGTGGGTGACCCAGCCCGAGCGGGCGGCGCAATGGGGCATCGACACCGGCTACGTCGCGGTGCGTCCCGACGCGTGGGACACGCCGGAGATGAAGAAATACGTCGCCGGCTTTCCGGCTGCGGCGGTTGCGCGCGACCAGCTGCCCTATGCCAAGGCCGAGCTGTCCACGCACGACAACCAGCGCGTGACCAAGGTGCTGAACGACGCTCTGCAGGCGGCGTTGACTGGCGCGAAGACGCCGGCGCAGGCGCTGAAGGACGCACAGCGCGAAGCCGACCGACTGCTGCGCAGCTACAAGTGACCTCAGTGCCTCCCTTTCCCCGCGCGCGGGGAGAGGGTTGGGGTGAGGAGCATCGGAACTCCCTCTCCCCAAAGGGGGAGAGGATTGGGGTGAGGGGTCACGGATTTTTCCTCTCCCCGCTTGCGGGGAGAGGGTCAAGGTGAGGGGTCGGATTTTCTGACTTGCCAACGG
>DATGDG010000378.1:0-2281 GCA_035311025.1 Casimicrobiaceae bacterium | reverse complement strand
CGTGCTGCGCGAGGCGCGAGGACGGGCATCGGCAGACTATGCAGCACACGTTTCTGCGTGGGCAATTCCGTCCGGCGGATGGTTGCCCATATCCGCCCGGCGACGTTGCTGCAGTGCGACGGGCGACGCAGGGCCCTCGCTCGGCATCGGAACCTGTCGTTGCCAAAGCGCGGCGAATGCATCGTCGACGACGTCACTCCGCGCGTGACTGCCGCGCTGCGATCCCCTGCGCCCGCAGCTCGTCGAGGCTGGCCCCCATCGTCAGTGCCTGCGGATCGACCTTCAGGTGGAGCAGCGCCGCCCGGCCGCAGGCGAGCGCGCGCTCGAAGGCCGGTGCGAATTCCGCGGTCGTCGTCACCGTTTCCCCCAGCGCGCCGTAGGCGCGGGCCAGTGCCGCGAAATCGGGATTGACGAGCGCGGTGCCGGAAACGCGGGTGGGGTAGTTGCGCTCCTGGTGCATGCGGATCGTACCGTACATGCCGTTGTCGACGACGACGAACACGATCGCGAGGCCGTACTGGATCGCCGTCGCCAGCTCCTGCCCGTTCATCAGGAAGCAGCCGTCTCCGTTCCACGAGACCACGGTGCGTTGCGGATGCACGAGCTTCGCGGCGAGCGCCGCAGGCACGCCGTAGCCCATCGAACCCGAGTAGGGTGCGAGCTGGGTCCGGAATCCGCGATAGCGGTAGACCCGATGCATCCAGGTTGCGAAGTTGCCCGCGCCGTTGGTGACGATCGCATCGTCGGGCAGGCGCTCGTCGAGCCAGCCCACGATCTGCCACAGATCGACCGCGCCGGGGACCGGGCGCGGCGCGCGCCAGGCTTCGTAGTCGGCATGCGCCGCTTCGGGAGAGGCTTCGGCGGAAATCCGCGGCCGGCGCGAAGCGCGCCCGTCGATGGCGGCGAGGAACGCGCCCGGCGTCGCGGCGATCGCGAGCTTCGGCTGGTAGACGCGTCCCAGTTCGTCCGCGCCGGGATGGACGTGAACGAGGGCCTGCCGCGGCGACGGGACGTCGAGCAGCGTGTAGCCCGCGGTGGTCGTCTCGCCCAGGCGCTCGCCGATCACCAGCAGCACGTCGGCGTCGCTCAGCCGTGCCGCGAGCTTCGGATTGATGCCGATGCCGACGTCGCCCGCGTAATGCGAGTGCCGGTTGTCGATCAGGTCCTGATGGCGGAAGGCGCAGGCGACCGGCAGGCCGGCATCCTCGGCGAAGCGGGCGAGGGCGTCGCAGGCGTTCCGGTCCCAGCGGCTGCCGCCGACCAGCACCAGCGGTCGCTCGGCACCGCGCAACAGGGCCTGCGCTGCGGCGACGTCCTCGGCCGACGGCGCGGCGCGGGTCGCCTCGACCCGGGGCGGATCCGGGACGTCCGCGCGCGAGGTCAGCATGTCCTCGGGAAGGGCGAGCACGATCGGCCCGGGACGGCCCGACATCGCGACGCGGTACGCATGCGCAACGTATTCAGGAATGCGTTCGGCGCGATCGATCTGCGCCGCCCACTTGGCCACGCTTCCGTACATCCGCCGGTAATCGATCTCCTGGAAAGCGTTGCGATCCACCATGTCGCCGCCGACCTGGCCGACGAACACGATCATCGGCGAGGAGTCCTGCGCCGCCGTGTGGATGCCGATCGCGGCGTTCGATGCGCCCGGTCCGCGCGTGACGAAGGCGATACCGGGGCGGCCGGTCAGCTTGCCGAAGGCCTCCGCCATGTACGACGCCCCACCTTCCTGGCGGCAGATGACGAAGCGCAGGCGGTCGGAGGCGTCGTGGAGGGCGTCGAGGACCGCGAGGTAGCTCTCGCCGGGGACGCCGAATGCATGGGTGGCACCTTGGGCCAGGAGACTGGCGACCAGGATCTCGCCTCCGGTGCGTGAAGCCATCGCGATGCCTCGGAAAAAGAGCCGCTGATTCTACGCGAGCCGCCGATCGATGGCCCTATAATCGCGGCGTTCGAATCCCCCGGATGTGCCCATGCAACTCGATGAGCTGGTGAATGACGCGCTGATGTTCGCAGCCGGAGCGCTGCTGCTGGTGCTGATCGCCCAGTTCTTCGGCACGCCGCGGCGCCAGGGCCTGCTGCCGATGCTCGTGGTCGTCGCGGTGGGCGTCGGCGGGCTCTGGCTCCTCGATCGGTACTCGGGACAAATCAAGTCGGAGCTGCTGCAGACGATCCTGCGCGAAGCCTCGCTGGCGCTGGTCGCGTTCGGGTCGATCCAGATCATCATCCGTTTCGTATTCCAGACGCTGCTGGCGCGTCGCGGCATCCCGCGCATCCTCGA
>DATGDG010000377.1:0-9880 GCA_035311025.1 Casimicrobiaceae bacterium | reverse complement strand
GTGTGGGCGAAGATGGCCGCGATGGCCGAGGGTGCGCGCATCGCATCGCGCGAATTCTGGAAACGCTGAGCCGATCGCATCCGACGCCCGCGCCGCACTGGAGCATCGAGAGCGCTCGGGCAGTCGCAGCACCAACCGCATTCGTCGACCGCAATGCCCTTCCCTGCCGTCACCCGGATCGCCTCGCCGCGTCTGACGCTGCGGCCCGTCGCCAGCGCCGATCTTGCGGACCTGCTCGAGGTCAACGGTGATCCCGAGGTCACCCGGTTCCTCCCCTATCCGACCTGGCAATCGGTCGAGGACGGCGCAGCATGGCTTGCCCGGATGGAGGCACTCGCATCGTCCGGTGCTGGCCGGCAGCTCGTGCTGGTGCGCAACGCGGATTCCAAGGTCATCGGCACGCTGCTGCTCTTCAGGTACGACGAGGGCAGCAGCCGCGTCGAGCTGGGATACGTCCTCGGCCGCAGCCACTGGGGTCAGGGCCTGATGCGCGAAGCGATCGCCAGCGCGTCCTCCCATGCCTTCGCCCAGCTCAACCTGCGCCGCATCGAAGCCGAGGTGGCTCCGGCCAACGTGGCCTCCAACCGGCTCCTCCAGCGCGTCGGCTTCGTGCTGGAGGGCACGCTGCGCAAGCGCTGGGTCGCCAGGGGTGTCGCCTACGACACCAACGTCTACGGATACCTGGTCGACGACTGGCGGGCGACGGTGCACGCATCCCGGGTTCCGGGGTCGCGGGTTTGCGCGGCGGCTGATGACCCGGCTGCTGCGCCACCCGATGCAGCGCCATGAAACGCCGTTCCTGCACGTCGTGCGGGAGAGCGAGGCGGCCCACCGACTCTACGAGCGGATGGGCTTTCGCATGTACCGGGAAACCGTCGTTCGCGTGATTGCGCGATCGTAAGGCAGCCTGACGTGTTCCGCGCCGCGATCTTCGACATGGATGGCCTTCTCATCGACTCCGAGCGGGCGGTCATGCGCGCCTGGGTCGACGCCGCGCAGGAATTCGGCATCGCGCTCGAGCCTGACGTCTATGCGGACGTCGTCGGCCGGGCGGAGCCCGAGTCGACCGAGATGCTCGTCTCCATTCTGGGCGGCGGCGCCGCGTTCCGCGCCGTCCGGTCCCGCGCTGCCGGCGTGCTCTCGCGCGAGAACCGTGACCATGTCTTCCCGTTGAAATCTGGCGTGCGCGAGCTTCTTGCGCTGCTGCGATCGATGGATGTCCTCTGTGCGGTCGCCTCGTCGTCGGCTGCGACGGAGATCCGCCATCGCCTTGGCGCGGTCGACGTCCTGGGGCACTTCGGCGCCGTTGCCGGCGGCGACGAGGTGCCGCGCGGCAAGCCCGACCCCGCGGTCTACCTGCTTGCAGCCGAGCGCCTCGGCGTGCCCGCGCGCGTCTGCCTGGCCTTCGAGGACAGCGAGAACGGCGCCAGGGCCGCCCTCGCTGCCGGCGCTCAGGTCGTCGTGGTGCCGGATCTGCGGTCCCCACCCGAAGCGGTGGCGCGGAGCAGCCTCAGGGTGTTCCGGACATTGACCGAGGCGATCGAATTCGTGCCGGGCTGGTTCGCCGCGTCGTCCGGAGCGTGATCCCCATGTCGCCGCTCACCCTCGAGACGCCATGTCCAGCGAACCTGATCGGCTCCCGGGACGGTCATCGCGCCGGGAATCGGTTTCCCCACAAATGCCTAGCGATACGCAAACACTTTTTATTACAATAGCTTATAAGTAGAAGCTCAGATTCTAGCTTAACGCTTTACGGAGAAGCCGTGACGGCGACGATCATCCGGTTCATCGACCTGCTGCTGGTGGCCCTGCTGGCCGGCACGGTGTTCGGCATCTGGCTGGGATTCGACCCTGCCGGACTGTCGGCCGCGACCTACGTCGAACAGCAGCAGCACGCCATCCGCGCGCTCAACACCCTCCTTCCCTCGACCGGCGCGCTGTGCATCGTCCTGACCCTGATTCTCGCGACGGTGGCCAGGCGCAGTGCGCGTGTTCGTTACCTGCTCATCGCCGCCGCCGTCTGCATGGTCGCGGCGGGTGTCGTCACCCGCTTTGGAAATCAGCCGATCAACGCCCAGGTCATGACCTGGGCTCCGAACGCACCACCGGCGAACTGGACCGATTTCCGTGACTGGTGGTGGCGATGGCACACGGTGCGCACGGTCGCAATGGTGGCCGCGCTGGCGATGCTGATCCTGGCCACGCTCACCGACCGATCCCCGTCACGCTAGCGTCGACGGATGCCTTGTGAACCTGATGCTCGACCACGCCCGGCAACTCGGCGGCAACGCAGCGATCGGCATCCGCTACGACGCGACCGACGTCATGAACGGGGTCACCAGGTCCTGTGCTACGGCGCGGCGGTGGTCGTCGAGCGGATCGCCTGATGCGGGCGCACACGTCGAGCGTAGGTGCCTGACGATCGCCTCCTCCTGCGCACGGCCAGCCATCCGATGAATGATCCGACGAGCCTTCGAATCCGTCCGGTGCTTCCGAGCGACCAGGCCGTGCTGTGGGATCTCCTGCACGTGGCGCTGTGGGATCCGCCCCCCGCCCCGCTGCGGCCGCGGGAGGTGCTGGAACTGGCGCAGGTGCGCATCTATGCCGAGTGCTGGGGCCGGCGTGGCGACGTCGGCGTCATCGGCGAGCTGCCGGGCGCGGAAGACCCGATCGGCGCATGCTGGATGCGGGTCCTACCGGATGGACAGGGCATGGCGTTCGTCGACGCGCGGACGCCCCAACTCGGAATCGCCCTCTTCCCCCGCTTCCAGCACCAGGGACACGGCGGGCCCCTGATGTTGGCGGCGCTGGCCGCGGCGAAAGAGGCCGGGTACGGGCAGGTTTCGCTGACCGTGCATCCGGAGAACCCGGCGATCTCCCTCTACCAGCGCTGCGGCTTCCGCAAGGCGGGAATGCGCAGGACCTTTCACCTGATGCTCGCGAAGCTCTGAGTCGGCGTTGCCCAGGGACTCGGAGGCGCGGCGTCGGCTCCGCAGCGGTCACTGCGACGGGCCGCGTCCTCGGCGCAGCACAGCGCCCTGCGACGCCCGACGGCAGCATCGCGGCCACGCGCATGCTGTCCATGCCCGGGTCCGACAAACCTTCGGACTCGTACCTGCCCGATCGACCTCGAAATCACCTAGAGCCTGATCATGGAGGACGTCGAGGAGAACATCAACAAGCTCGTCGCGCTGACCGCATTGCGTATAATCCTGCGCACACGCCCTTGACGCGTCACCGATGATCCCAGCTCGCGAAGCCCTGGACCGCCTGATCGAGGGCAATCGCCGTTTCGCATCGGGCCTGCGCAGCCGCGAGAGGCCCACCAGCCCCGAGCGGCGCGACGAGCTCGTGGCGGGCCAGGAGCCATTCGCGATCATCCTCGGGTGCTCGGATTCGCGCGTGCCCGCGGAGATCGTGTTCGACCAGGGGCTGGGCGACCTGTTCGTCATCCGCGTCGCCGGCAACGTCGTCGCCGCGTCGCAGGTCGGAAGCGTGGAGTTCGCCGCCGCGCGCTTCGGCACGCGGCTGGTCGTCGTGCTGGGTCACTCTCAGTGCGGCGCCATCCTCGCCACGCTCGAGGAACTTCAGCAGGCGACCGAAAACCGGTCCCGCAACCTGCGTTCGATCGTCGATCGCGTTCGCCCGTCGGTCGAGACCCTGCTCGCGACCGAGCTGCGCCACGACCCCGTCGCACTCGTGCAGCAGGCCGTGCGGGCCAACATCCGCGCCTCGGCCGATCACCTGCGCCACGGCTCGGAGATCCTCGAGCAGGCGATCCAGGACAACGGCCTGGTGGTGGTGGGCGCCGAGTACTCGCTCGAGACCGGAGTCGTCGAATTCTTCGACGGCGTCCCCGGGCAGTCCTGAGTCCCGCGGCGCCGCGCCGCCCGATCGCGTAGACTCGGGTTTCGCCGCGCCCGCGCGTCCGCCGGCGCGCTAGCCAAAACTATTCGACAAGGGAGCATTCACGATGAAGGCACTGCTTGGGAGGCTTTCCGCTGTTGCGATCGCAGCGATCACGGCCGGCTTGATCGCAGCTTCGCCGGCCGCCGCCGAACCGCTGGTGATCAAGATTTCACATCAGTTCCCGGCCAACACCGATTTCCGCGACCAGGTCGCGCAGCGCTTCGCCAAGGAAGTCGAGAAGCGCACCAACGGCCAGGTCACGTTCCAGATCTATCCAGGCGCGTCGCTGTACAAGGCCACGCAGCAGTTCGACGCGATGTCCAACGGCTCGCTCGACATGGCCGTCTACCCGCTCGCGTATTCGGGGGGCAAGCTGCCGGCGACCAACCTGACCCTGATGCCCGCGCTGATCCGCAACTACCAGCAGGCCTACGACTGGCAGGACGCGCCGATCGGCAAGTGGCTCGAACAGTACCTCGACGAGCACGGTGTCAAGATCATCACCTGGATTTGGCAGGCAGGCGGCGTCGCATCGCGCGACAAGGCGATCCTGCTGCCCGAGGACGTCAAGGGCCTGAAGACCCGCGGCGCGGGCAAGGAGATCGAGCTGATGCTCCAGGCAGCCGGCGGCTCGATCGCGACCTTCCCGTCGAACGAGACCTACAACGCGATGCAGTCCGGCGTCGTCGACGCGCTGTGGACTTCGAGCGCATCGCTGATGAGCTTCCGCCTGCCCGAGGTCGCGAAGCACGTGACGACGGCGCGCGACCATACGTTCTGGTACATGTTCGAGCCGCTGCTGATGTCCAAGGCGACCTGGGCGAAGCTCAGCCCCGAGCAGCAGAAGATCGTCATGGAGGTCGGGCGCTCGCTCCAGAGCTACGCCCTCGAGGCCTGCAAGGCCGACGACCAGAAGGTGGCGGAGGTCTTCTCCAAGGCCGGCGCCCAGGTCCACGACATGAACGCCGAACAGTTCGAGGCCTGGAAGAAGCTCGCAGAACAGAGCGCGTGGAAGAGCTTCGGCGACAGCGTCAAGGACGGCAAGCACCTTATCGAGATGGCGAACGCGGTCAAGTGACCTTCCGCTGAAACAGCATGCGCGGCGGGGCCCCGGTCACGCCGCGCGCATCGCTCGCCGTCGGGGAGAGCTCGCGTGCATTCCGCATGGTCCGCATTCCGGCGCCTGATCGACCGGTTGAATGCCCTGCTGGGGATCGTCGCCGGCCTCGCGATCGTGCTGTCGTGCATCTCGATCTCCGCTGAAGTCTACTGGCGCTATTACCTCAAGGCGCCGCACACCTGGTCGCTGGAGTTCAACATCTTCCTGCTGATCGGCGCGACGTTCCTCGCTGCCGGATACGCGCAGATGCGCCGCGCCCACGTGGGTACCGAAGTGCTCGAATCGCTGATGCCGGCGCGCTGGAATCGCCGGCGCATCCTCCTCGGCGACGTCCTGTCGTTCCTGCTGTGCGCATTCGTCGCCGTGAAGGTCTGGCAGTACGCCGGGCAGGCATGGAGCGAAGGCTGGGCCACCGACTCGGTCTGGGCGCCGCCGCTGTGGATACCGTACTCGCTGATGGGATTCGGCATGACGCTGCTCGCGCTCGAGTACGCGGTGCAGATCCTCGAGGAAGTGGCGGCCGCCCGCCGCGTGGAAGGGACGGCGACCGATGACGCCCCATGAGATCTCGATCCTCTTCGTCGCCTGCGCCCTGATCCTGCTGCTGTCGGGCATGCCGGTCGCGTTCGCGCTTGGCGGAGTCTCGATCGCGTTCATGCTCGGCTTCATGCCGGCAGCGAACATCTCCGACGTCGCCGAAACGCTCTACCACGGAATGAGCGATTTCACCCTGCTCGCCATCCCGCTGTTCCTGCTGATGGGCGATGCGATCGGCAAGACGCGCGCCGCGACCGACCTCTACGAATCGGCCTATCGCTGGCTCTACCGTCTGCCGGGAGGACTCGGCATCGCCAACGTCATCGGCTGCTCGATCTTCGCGGCGATGTGCGGATCGAGCACGGCCACGGCCGCCGCCATTGGCGCGATGGGCATCCCCGAGATGCGCAAGCGCGGCTATTCCGGCGGGCTCGCCGGCGGGCTGGTCGCCGCCGGTGGCACGCTCGGCATCCTGATCCCGCCGTCGATCACCTTCATTCTCTACGGCATCGTCGCCGAGCAGTCGATCGGCAGGCTGTTCATCGCAGGCGTCGTCCCGGGCGTCCTGCTCGCCGTGCTGTTCGCGATCTGGGTTGGCTACAAGGCGCAGCGCGACAGCCGACACGCGGCTGCCGGGAACGCCGGCGCCGCGATCGTGGAGGAAAGCTTCACCCTGCGCCAGCGTGTGGAGTCGCTGCCACGGCTGCTGCCGTTCCTCGTGATCATCGGCATCGTGATGGTCACGCTCTACGGCGGCTTCGCGACCCCGTCCGAGGTCGCCGGAGTCGGCGCACTGGCGACGCTCGTCATGGTGGTGCTCATCTATCGCCTGCGGCGCTGGTCGGACATCAAGCCGATCCTGCTCGGCACCGCCACGGAATCGTGCATGCTGATGATGATCATCGCGATGTCGGTGCTGTTCACCTACGTGATGAGCTACCTGCACGTCACGCAGGACGCGACGCAGTGGCTGGTTGGCCTGCACCTGTCCAAGTGGCAATACCTGTTCTGGATCGACCTCCTGATCGTCCTGCTGGGATTCTTCCTGCCGCCGGTGGCAATCATCCTGATGGTGACGCCGGTGATCCTTCCGGGACTCGTCACCAATGGCATCGATCCGGTCTGGTTCGGCGTCAACATGACGATCCTGATGGAAACCGGACTCATCCACCCGCCGGTGGGCCTCAACCTGTTCGTGATCCAGGGCATCGCCCCCGACATCCGTCTGAAGGAACTGGTCCTCGGGGTGATGCCCTTCATCGTCATCCTCCTGCTGTTCGTAGTCCTGATCTCGGCGTTCCCGCAGATTGTGCTGTGGCTGCCCACGGCGTCCTTCGGGCGCTGATTTCAGCCGGCGAGGAGGTTCAGCGCATCGGGAGGAAAGGTGACCGCAAGCGGAAGGTCGGGCGCGAGCGCCATCTGCCGGCACTGCGCCCGCGTCACGTAGGCGGTCAGCGGAAAGCCGCAATCGCAGGCGACGCGGACCAGCGGTCCGTGGTTCGCGAGCCAAAGGATCTTCGCCGGAACCGTGAAGTCGGGCCGTGACAGTCCCGACGCCTGCCTTTCCCCCTGCTGCATCGCCCGCGGCTGCCCGGCCGGGAGCAGCGAAAGCTCCTCGGCGCGGATGCTGACCGATACGCGCTGGCCGATCGCGACGGCGCGCTCGCGCAGCGGCACGCGCAGCTCCGATGTACCCAGCGCAACGATCGCGCTGTCGCCGATGCGCGCCCGAACCTCGCCGTCCACGATGTTGTCGACGCCAAGCAACCGGGCGATCCGGACGGTGCGGGGTGCCGCGTACACGTCCTCGGCGGGACCGGACTGCACGATCGCCCCGGCGTCGACGACCGCGACCTGGTCGGCCAAGGCCATCGCCTCGGCGTAATCGTGGGTCACATACACGGCCGGCACACGGGCCTCGCGCAGGAAGCCGGCGAGCTCGTCGCGCAATGCGTCGCGGGTCGCCGCGTCGAGCGCGGAGAACGGCTCGTCGAACAGGAACACCGCCGGATCGGTCGCCAGCGCACGCGCGAGAGCGACACGCTGCTTCTCGCCTCCGCTCAGGTCGGCAGGCCTGCGGTCGGCAAGGGCGCCGAGACCGAAGCGCTCGAGCAGCGCCGCGATCCTCTGCTCGCGCGTCCGGCTGCCGGCGCGCGTTCCACCCCGCGCCTCCGTCGCGAAGCGCAGATTCTGCGCGACGGTGAGGTGCGGAAACAGGGCGAAGTTCTGGAACACGTAGCCGACATGCCGTGCCTCCGGCGGCAGCGCGGTCACGTCGCGCCCGCCGATCTTCACACGCCCGTGCAGCGGCCGGTGGAAACCGGCGATCGTCTCGAGGATCACGCTCTTGCCCGCGCCGTTCGGACCCAGCAGCACCAGGATCTCGCCCGACGCGAGCGCAAGCGAGATGTCGCGCAGTGCGAAGGTGCCCACCGCGAGCGAAACATTCTCCAGGGCGAGCGCCGCTGCGTTCACCGGCCGAACCCCCGGTGACCGCCGCGGCCATAGGCGAACTGTCGCAGCACGATGAACAGGGCCAGCACGATCGCCAGGAACAGCACCGCCGCTCCGCTGGCATCGTCGAGGCCGAAGCGCAGGAACAGCTCGTAGATCTTCACCGGGGCGGTCATCGGGTAGTAGGCGAGCAGCGCGACCGTCGCGAACTCGCTGATCGCCCGGGCGAAGGTCAGCGTGATGCCCGCCATCACGCCGCGCCAGGCCAGCGGCAAGGCAATGCGCGCGAACACGCGCAAGGGACCGGCACCCAGCGTGCGCGCCACCTTCTCCAGATGGGGATCGATCGCCTCCTCGAAGCCGATGCGGGAGGCATTGACCGCATAGGGAAGGCTCACGAACAGCATGCCGACGACGATGCCCGCGAACGTTCCCCAGAAGCGCAGTCCGAACCAGGCCTCGGCCGGCGCCCCCAGCACGCCTTCCCTCCCGAATGCGAGCAGCAGCGCGATCCCCGCCACCGTGTGGGGCACGGTCAGCGGCAGGTCGACGATCGCCTCGACGACGCCCTTGCCCGAAAACGCACTGCGCGCGAGCACGTAGGCGAGTGGGACGCCGAACGCAGCCGCGAGCATGGCGGCGACCAGCGCCGCGGCGAGGCTGAGCGCGATCGCCGCGCGCACGTCGGGCATCGCCGCCGCGCGCAGGAGCCCGGGGAGTCCGGGAGCGGCGACCAGCGACACGAGCGGCACCACGATGAATGCCAGCACCAGGCTCCCGAGCAGCCAGAATGCGAGGAACAGCAGCGGGCGCCGCACCGCAACTCCGACGACTTCAGCCGAGCTGCGGATGCCGCCGCATCAGGGTTCCTGCCAGGGCTGCGTCAGCGGCTGGAGCTGCGATGGCATCCGGTCGCCATGCACGACATAAGCCGGCGCAAGCGTCTTGAAGCCGTTGGCCGCCGAGATCTTGCGGCCTTCGGGTCCGAGGATGAATTTCACGAACTCGATCGCGGCCTCCCGGTGGGGGGCGTTGAGCGGAATCGTCAGCGCATAGACGATGGGCTTGGCCGACAGCACCCCGTTCTTCGTGTGCACGACCGATTTCGCGTAGGCGGCCGAGTACTTCGGGTCGCTCAAGTCGATCGCCGCAGGCAATTTCAGGTATTCGAAGTGGTGCTGCAGCGCGTCCGAGCGATAGATCGCGAGGTAGTCGATCTGCCCGAGCTGCAATGCCGAGATCAGGTCGGTTTCGGTGTCGCGGATGTTCGTCTCGGGGGCGTTCCTGATGATCGCCTCCGCAAGACCCGGGCGACGGTAATGCGTCGCCGCGAGGTTCAGCATCTGCAGCGTCTGGTAGCCCGACGGATCGGTGTCGGGATTGGAGCGGCCGATCTCGACGCCCGGGCGCGACAGGACGTCGTACCAGTTGTCTGCGGTGATCTCCTTCGCGAACCTGCTCTTCGGCGTGTAGATGAACGTGATCGCGTTGCCGACGAATCCCGCGTACCAGTCGGCCCAGGCCTGCGTGCCGTTTTCGCCGAACATGTACTTCGGGATCACCGTGTAGTCGGCCACCGCGACGATGTCGGCCTGCTGCTTCAGGACCGTCACCTGCTTGACCATCTTGACGCTGCCGCCGAACTGCGACTGGATCGCGATCTGAGGATGCGACTTCTCGAACTCGCCCGCCATCTCGGTGAACGGCCTGGCAAGGGTGCCTGCCGCGTAGATCGTCACCTTGACTGGGTCCTGCGTGGCCGCACTCGCCGGTCCTGCATCGACCGCGGCGATCGCCGCGATCGCCGCCATCGCCGCGCTGGCAACCGTGAACCGATGAACAGCCCACACTCGCAACTTC
>DATGDG010000376.1:0-2470 GCA_035311025.1 Casimicrobiaceae bacterium | reverse complement strand
GCACGAGCTGTGAGCGGGCGTGCAGGAGTTCGTCGTCGGCCGCCCCGAGGTCAGCCTGGTAATCGAGCGACCCGAACATCAGCGCCTGCACGTTCGACGCGCGCCCGGTCTCGAGCGCGTTCCAGAGCCCCGCCGCCGATTCGATCAGCGGGAATACCGGCATCCGCGAGCCACACGCCGCCACAACGGCGTCGACGTCCGCGCCGCATTCTGTCTTGGGCAGCACGACGGCAGACACTCCCGGATGCACGCAAGCCGCGAGATCGTCGTCGAACCACTCGGTCGTGCGCGCATTGACGCGAACCAGCACGGGACGGTCCTCCGACAGCCATCCGGCAAGCGCATCGCGCGCCTCCCGCTTGCGGTCCCTGGGCACGGCATCCTCGAGGTCGACGATGACCGCATGAGCGTGCGTCGCACGCGCCTTGTCGAAACGCTCGGGCCGGTTGCCGGGGACGAACAGGTACGAGCGCCAGCGCACACAGGATTCCATCAGCGACGGCTTCGAAGCCCGTGCGGTGGCGTCGCGGAAGTGCTGAAGCGCCCGGTCTGCGGTCGCATGGTGGACGGCGCGACCGGACGTGCGGTCGCACCCGTGAAGAACGGGCCGTCATCTTATCGCGTCCGGATGAGCTCATGCGGCCCCCGCTGCCGCTTGATGCGCGTCAAGGATCCTCGATCGCGGCGGACGCACCCGCGAAGCGATGCCCCGCATGCGCCTAGAATGGGCACGACTCTCGACACCCGGGTGCGATCATGTTCGACACCGTGAAAGCGTGGCAATGCATCGGCTGCGGCAGGATCGAGGCGCCGCAGCCCTGCAGCGGCGTCTGCCAGGACCGTCGCGCCGAATTCGTCTACGCGTCCGAGCATGCAGAAGCGCTCGCAGCCGCCGAGCGCGCCAGGCGGCGCGCTTCGGTGTTCGAAGCCTTGCTCCGGCAGCTTGCCCACACGACCCCTCGCCCTGGCGAATGGGAACGCTCGTATCGCAGGCTTCAGGAGCACGCGCGCCACCTGCTCGCGGAGCACCCCGCCGAACCGGAGCACGAACCTGGATCCGGGGATTTGCGATAATCGCCTGATGCAGGGTCTCTATGCTTCGATCAAGACGCTCCACGTTGCGAGCGTCACCGCGAGCTTCGCGCTGTTCGCGATTCGGGGCGCCTGGCGATGGCGTTCGCCGGACAAGCTGCGCCGGCGCTGGATGCGAATCGTGCCCCATGTCGTCGACACCGTCCTGCTTGCCTCGGGCATCGCGCTTGCCGCGCTGATCGGCGCCGCGTCGGGCGCACATGCGTGGCTCGCCGCCAAGGTCGCGGGCCTTATCGCCTACATCGTCCTGGGCAGCATCGCGCTCAAATACGGCAAGACGCCGGGTGTGAGGGCGGTGGCGTTCGTCGCCGCACTGGCGACATTCGCCTGGATCGTCTCGGTGGCCGTCACCAAGTCGCCCGCGGGCTTCCTTCCCCTGCCCTGACCCGAAGGTGTCAACAAGCGCGAGCCGTAGCGCGCGTCGGGCTGTCGTTGATGCGCATCAAGGCGGCGCAGGAAAAGCCGACCTAGGGTTGCAGTTTGGGCGCGACTCCGGTTCCGGAGCCGACCGCCCGCCGAGGACGCCCCGCGCATGCGACTGCTGCTGATCAACCCGAAATACCCCGAGAGCTTCTGGAGCTTCAAGTGGGCGGTCGACGGCATCCTGCCGTCGAAGCGCGCGATCAACCCGCCTCTGGGCCTCGCCACGCTTGCAGCGCTTTGTCCGCCGTCGTGGAGCGTGGAGATCGTCGACGAGAACATCGAGTCGATTCCGCTCGCGCCCGACGCCGACATCGTCGGCGTCTGCGGAATGGGCGTCCAGTTCGCGCGCCAGGCCGAACTGCTCGGTTACTACCGGGCGCGGGGTTACCACGTCGTCGCGGGCGGCAGCTTCGCTTCGCTCTGTCCCGAACGCTACGCCTCGCTCGCCGACACCGTCGTCGCCGGCGAGGCCGAATATGTCTGGCCGCGCTTCTGCGCCGATTTCGAGCACGGGAGCGCCGACCCGATGTACCGCGAGACCGGCGTCGTCGCGCTCGCCGATTCGCCCACGCCGCGTTTCGACCTGCTGAAGCTCGATCGCTACTCGACCGCGACGATGCAGTTCTCCCGCGGCTGCCCTTATCTCTGCGAATTCTGCGACATCATCGTCATGTTCGGGCGCAAGCCGCGGACCAAAGCGGTGCCGCAGATCGAGCGGGAACTCGACGCCTTGCGCGCCCTCGGCGCCAGCAACGTCTTCTTCGTCGACGACAACCTGATCGGCAACCGCGCGGTCGCCAAGGAGCTGCTGCGCAGCCTGATCGACTATCAGGCGCGCCATCATTATCGCTTCCGATTCGGGACCGAGGCTTCGATCAACCTGGCGCACGACGCCGAGCTGATGCAGCTGATGCGCGACGCGAACTTCGGCTGGGTGTTCATCGGCATCGAATCG
>DATGDG010000375.1:0-2296 GCA_035311025.1 Casimicrobiaceae bacterium | reverse complement strand
GATCAGGGATCGGGGATCAGGGATCAGGGATCAGGGATCATGGATCAGGGATCAGGGATCAGGGATCAGGGATCAGGCATCGGGGATCGGGGATCGGGGATCGGAGATCAGGCAACAGGCGGCAGGGCGCTTCTCCCAATTACGCGGCTTCTATAATGGCCTGCAAACCGCGGAGATCTGCGGCGCACGCGAGGGATTCTCCGGCCGCGCGAGCGCAGGCGTCCGGCGTCGATCGGTGCGGCCCGATTCCTGATCCCTGATACCCGATACCTGATACCTGATACCTGATACCTGCATGTGGAATTTCTGGATCGATCGCGGCGGGACCTTCACCGACATCGTCGCGCGCAAGCCCGACGGCGGGCTCGTCACGCACAAGCTCCTGTCCGACAACCCCGAGCGTTACCGCGATGCCGCCGTCCACGGCATGCGCGAGCTGCTCGGACTTCCTGCCGGAGCGCCGATGCCGGTGGAGCAGATCGCCGCGATCAAGATGGGGACGACGGTCGCGACCAACGCGCTGCTCGAGAGGGCGGGCGAGCGCACCGCGCTGGTGATCACCCGCGGCTTCGCCGACGCGCTGCGCATCGGTTACCAGAACCGGCCGAAGCTCTTCGTGCGGCGCATCGAGCTGCCCACGCTGCTCTACGAGCGGGTGATCGAGGCCGACGAGCGCATCGGCGCGCATGGCGAGATCGTGCGGGCGCTCGATCGCGCTGGCATCGAGCATGCGCTGCAGGCGGCATTCGCGGACGGCGTTAAGGCCGTCGCGATCGTGCTGATGCACGGCTATCGCTACCCGCAGCACGAGCAGGCGATCGCGCGCATCGCCCGGGCGATCGGGTTTTCCCAGGTCTCGGTGTCGAGCGAAGCCAGTCCGCTGATGAAGCTCGTCTCGCGCGGCGACACCACGGTCGTCGACGCCTACCTCTCGCCGATTCTGCGCCGCTACGTCGACGAGGTCGAACGCGACCTCGGCGCGGGCAGCGCCCGGGGCGCAAGCCCGCGTCTGCAGTTCATGCAATCGTCCGGCGGGCTCACCGATGCCCACCGTTTCCAGGGCAAGGACGCGATCCTGTCGGGCCCTGCCGGCGGCGTGGTCGGCGCGGTCGAGGTCGCGCGTCTGGCAGGTTTCGACCGCATCATCGGTTTCGACATGGGCGGCACGTCGACCGACGTCACCCACTGGGCAGGCGAATACGAGCGCGCATTCGTGACCGAGGTTGCGGGCGTGCGCCTGCGGGCACCGATGATGAGCATCCACACCGTCGCGGCCGGAGGCGGCTCGATCTGCACGTTCGACGGCTCGCGGCTGCGGGTGGGGCCGCTATCGGCCGGCGCGAACCCGGGGCCTGCGTGCTATCGGCGCGGCGGTCCACTGACGGTGACCGACTGCAACGTGATGGTCGGCAAGCTCGACCCCGACCTGTTCCCGCGCGTCTTCGGTCCCGGAGGGGACGAGCGGCTCGACGCCGACGTCGTGCGCGCGAAGTTCGCCGTGCTCGCGCAGGAGGTCCACGCCGCGACGGGTGTTCTGCGCACGCCCGAGCAGATCGCCGACGGGTTCCTCGACATCGCGGTCGAGAACATGGCGAACGCGATCAAGCACATCTCGGTGCAGCGCGGATACGACGTCACCGAGTACGTGCTGTGCTGCTTCGGCGGGGCGGGGGGACAGCACGCCTGCCGGGTCGCCGATGCGCTCGGCATGTCGCGGGTGTTCATCCATCCGCTCGCCGGCGTCCTGTCCGCCTACGGGATGGGACTGGCCGACGTGCGGGCGCTGCGCCAGCAGGCGGTCGAAGCGCGGCTCACCGACGCGGCCCTCGCGGCCTGCGAGCCGGCATTCGCCTCCCTCGAGTCGGCAGGTCGCGGCGAGGTCGGGGCGCAGGGCGTGGCCGTGGACCGCATTCGCTGCGAACGCACGCTGCAGCTCAAGTACGAGGGCACCGACACGACGATTGCAGTGCCCGCGGGCCGCGACGCCGGCGCGATCGCCGGGGAGTTCGAGCGCCGGTACCGTCAGCACTACGGATTCCTGATGCCGGGGAAGCCCCTGGTGATCGAAGCGATCGCGGTCGAGACCATCGGCAGGGCGCACGAGGCGGTCGACGAGCAGCCGCGCTTCGCCGTGCGCAGCGGCGGTCTCGCGCCGATCAGGACGAGCCGGATCTACAGCGGCGGCGCGCTGCGCGATGCGCAGGTCTACGTGCGCGAGGACCTGCGCCCCGGGGACCTCATCAGCGGCCCCGCCGTGATCCGGGAAGCCAACGCGACCACGGTGATCGAGCCGGGC
>DATGDG010000374.1:0-4461 GCA_035311025.1 Casimicrobiaceae bacterium | reverse complement strand
CCGGGGTCCATGCCGCACCGCAACCTGCAAACCCGGCACGGAAGGGCGAGGGACGATCCTCGGGCCCGGCCGTGCCAGCCGTTCTTCCGCAGGGAAGGGCGGCGTCCTGAGGAGCAGCCATCATGGCAAAGAAGATCACGGGCTACGTGAAGCTTCAGGTGCCGGCCGGCGCGGCGAACCCGTCGCCCCCGATCGGTCCCGCGCTCGGCCAGCGCGGCCTGAACATCATGGAATTCTGCAAGGCGTTCAATGCGCAGACGCAGAAGGTCGAGCCGGGCCTGCCGATTCCCGTGGTGATCACCGCGTACGCGGACAAGAGCTTCACGTTCGTGATGAAGACGCCGCCCGCGACGGTGCTGATCAAGAAGGCCTCCAAGGTCGAGAAGGGCAGCAGCAAGCCGCACACCGACAAGGTGGGCAAGCTCACGCGCGCCCAGGCCGAGGAAATCGCGAAGACCAAGATGCCCGACCTCACCGCGGCCGACATGGATGCCGCGGTTCGCACCATCGCCGGCAGCGCGCGCAGCATGGGCATCACCGTCGAAGGAGTGAAGTGATCATGGCCGAACAGAAAGCTCCGCGCCTGACCAAGCGCATGACGGCAGTACGCGGCAAGGTCGACCGCTCGAAGAGCTACCCGGTCGACGAAGCGCTGAAGCTCGTCAAGGAAACCGCGGTCGCCAAGTTCGACGAATCGGTCGACGTGGCTGTCAACCTCGGCGTCGATGCCAAGAAGTCGGACCAGACGGTGCGCGGGTCGGTCGTGCTGCCGGCGGGGATCGGAAAGAAGGTTCGTGTCGCCGTGTTCGCGCAGGGCGACAAGGCGAAGGCCGCCCAGGACGCCGGTGCCGACGTCGTCGGTTTCGACGATCTCGCGGCGAAGATCAAGGAAGGCTTCATGGATTTCGACGTGGTCATCGCGACCCCGGATGCGATGCGCGTCGTCGGCCAGCTCGGCCAGATCCTGGGCCCCCGCGGCCTGATGCCCAATCCGAAGGTCGGGACCGTCTCGGCAGACGTCGTCCAGGCGGTGACGAATGCGAAGGCCGGCCAGGTCCAGTACCGGACCGACAAGGCGGGCATCGTGCAGTGCACGATCGGCCGCGCGTCGTTCACCCCCGAGCAGCTGAAGACGAACCTGTCGGCGCTGATCGATGCGCTCAACAAGGCGCGGCCGCAAGGGGTCAAGGGTGTCTATCTGCGCAAGATCAGCGTCTCGAGCACGATGGGCGCGGGAGTGCGGATCGACACGACGGGATTCGCAACCCAGGCGTCGACTGCCCACTGAGAATCGACGGTGGCGCCGGCATGGCGCCGGCGATGGAAGGAAGGGTGAAGTTTTGAGGGAACGCCGCGGTGGCGACACCGCAGCGGACCGTCAAAGACCGCTGGGGCGAGAGCTCAAACGGTGGGGGTGGAGACGGGGTCGGGGTTTCTGATGCCTGGCCTCTGATGCCTGATCCCTGAAACCCAGCGCAGATGGTGCCCTCGGACAGGATGTTCCTGGACGTGAGGTCACCGGCAGCACGCGGCACCGGGGCGGCAAGCACCGGCGTCGCGACACGGGCGGGTACGTGCGTGGCGTTGCAGCCCCGCGTGGCCCCGCGTGAAATCAAGGGTGACTATGAGTCTCAATCTTGAGCAGAAGCAGGCGGTAGTCGCGGAAGTCGCAAAGGTGGTCGCCGGCGCGCAGGCGATCGTCATGGCGGAGAACCGGGGTCTGCCGGTCGCCGACATGACGCAGCTGCGCGCGAAAGCGCGTGCCTCGGGCGTGTATTTCAGGGTCGTCAAGAACACGCTGGTGCGCCGTGCCGTCGCCGACACGCCGTTCGCTTCGCTGGCCGACAGCATGGTCGGTCCGCTGGCGTACGGCATCGGCAGCGATCCTGTCGCGGTCGCGAAGGTCCTCAATGACTTCGCGAAAGGCAACGAGAAGTTCGTGATCACCGGCGGTGCCATGCCGGGTCAGGTGATGTCCGCGAAGCAGATTGCAGCGCTCGCCGCGCTGCCGTCGCGCGAGGAATTGCTGGCCAAGCTGATGGGCACGATGCAGGCGCCGGTCGCGAAGCTCGTGCGCACGATGAACGAGGTGCCGGCGAAGTTCGTCCGCGCGCTCGCCGCCGTGCGCGACCAGAAGGCCGCGTAGCGGCCCTCGCCGGGCGACTTGAATTTTCGACCGCGAATACCCATCTCAACTCGTTACGATCAGGAGCACACGATGTCCGCAGTCCAGACTGAAATTCTCGACAAGATCTCGTCGATGACCGTCCTCGAGCTCTCCGAGCTCATCAAGGCGATGGAAGAGAAGTTCGGCGTTTCCGCCGCCGCCGCCGTGGCGGTCGCCGCGCCGGCCGCCGGTGGCGCCGCGGCCGCCGCCGTCGAAGAGCAGACGGAGTTCACCGTCGTCCTGGCCGCCATCGGCGACAACAAGGTCAACGTCATCAAGGCCGTTCGCGAACTGACCGGCCTCGGCCTCAAGGAAGCGAAGGACGTGGTCGACGGTGCGCCGAAGCCGGTCAAGGAAGGCGTATCGAAGGCCGACGCGGAAGCCGCGAAGAAGAAGCTCGAGGAAGCCGGCGCCAAGGTCGAAGTCAAGTAATACGGCCCCTCACCCCGGCCCTCTCCCGCTCGCGGGGAGGGCGCCGGGGCACCGCGCGGCGGGTGAGGGGAGCTTCGGAGCAGACGCCGAAGCGAAGCGGTTCCGGTCCGGGTCCGTTTCGCTTCGTCTTCTGAATCGACTGCAGAAGCGAGGTTTGGTCGGACGTCGCCCGCAATGGTGACGTCGTCCGCCAGCGGCTGGTAGCGGCCAGCCACCAGGCCAGGGGCGCAATGCCCCCGGACAGTCGGGCGGCCCGGAACGCACGTCGCGCAAGAACGCGCGACGAGACCGGGGACCGCCGACCGCATCTTGAGCATCCATCGACCCGGAGATCGGACGATCCACACCATGGCGACCACTCACGCTACGACCTATTCGTTTACCGAAAAGAAGCGCATCCGCAAGAGCTTCGCGAAGCGCGCGAGCGTCCTGCAGGTGCCGTTCCTGCTCGAAACCCAGCTCGCCTCGTACCGGGCCTTCCTGCAGGCCGACGCCCAGCCGACCGAGCGCAAGAACGAGGGCCTGCAGGCCGCGTTCACGTCGATCTTCCCGATCGCCAGCCACTCGGGCAATGCGCGGCTCGAGTTCGTCGGCTATTCGCTGCTGTCGCCGGCATTCGACGTCGTCGAGTGCCAGCAGCGCGGCCTCACCTACTGCTCGGCGCTGCGGGCGAAGGTGCGCCTGGTCATCATGGACCGCGAGGCGCCGAAGGACACGATCAAGGAAGTGAAGGAGCAGGAGGTCTACATGGGCGAAATGCCCCTGATGACCGAGAACGGGTCGTTCATCATCAACGGCACCGAGCGCGTCATCGTGTCGCAGCTCCATCGCTCGCCGGGCGTGTTCTTCGAGCACGATCGCGGCAAGACCCACTCGTCCGGCAAGCTGCTGTTCTCGGCGCGCGTCATTCCGTATCGCGGATCTTGGCTCGACTTCGAATTCGACCCGAAGGACTTCCTGTTCTTCCGCGTCGACCGTCGCCGCAAGATGCCGGTGACGACGCTGCTGAAGGCGATCGGTCTGTCCAACGAGGACATCCTGCGCGAGTTCTTCGTCTTCGACACTTTCCACCTGTCGAGCAAGGGCGTCGAGCTCGAGTTCGTTCCCGAGCGGCTGCGCGGCGAGATGGCGCGATTCGACGTCGTCGGCAAGGACGGCAAGGTCGTCGTGCAGAAGGACAAGCGGATCACCGCGCGCCACCTGCGCGAGCTGACCGAAGCCGGCCTCAAGCGCATCGCGGTGCCGGCGGATTACGTCGTCGGCCGGGCGCTCGCGACCAACGTCGTCGACAAGTCGACCGGCGAGCTGCTCGCCAAGGCCAACGACGAGATCACCGAGGACCTGCTCGCGAAGCTCGCCGCCGCCGGCATCGGCGAGATCAGGACGATCTACACCAACGACCTCGACATGGGGCCGTTCATCTCGCAGACGCTTCGCACCGACGACACGCCGGACCAGTACGCGGCCAAGGTCGCGATCTACCGGATGATGCGTCCCGGCGAGCCGCCGACCGAGGACGCCGTCGAGGCGCTGTTCCACGGCCTGTTCTTCGCCGAGGAGCGCTACGACCTGTCGGCCGTCGGCCGGATGAAGTTCAACCGCCGCGTCGGCCGCGAGGAGCTGAAGGGTCCGGGCACGCTGACCAACGACGACATCATCGCCGTGATCAAGATCCTGGTCGAGCTGCGCAACGGCCGCGGCGAGATCGACGACATCGACCACCTCGGCAATCGCCGCGTGCGCTCGGTGGGCGAGCTCGCGGAGAACCAGTTCCGCTCGGGGCTCGTGCGCGTGGAGCGCGCGGTGCGCGAGCGTCTCGGCCAGGCGGAGAGCGAGAACCTGCTGCCGCACGATCTCATCAA
>DATGDG010000373.1:0-5647 GCA_035311025.1 Casimicrobiaceae bacterium | reverse complement strand
ATCCTCGGGGCGGGCCAGCAGCCAGAGCATCGAGCCAGGTACGTCTGCAAGGATTTTCATCCATGCATCGAAGACTTCCGGATTGATCTTGTAGCTGTTGTTGAAGCAGCAGAACACCACGGCATCGGACGGCAGGCCCAGCGCGTCGCGCGCCGGCGGGTCCGCGATTGCGCGGGCGCGGTCGTTCACCTGATAGCTGCCGGGCAGCAGCGCAAGGGTCTCACGGTAGTCGGCGGCGTGCTGCGGCGGCGTCACGATGGCGTCGCCGATCAGGTAATCGACGAGGCCGCCCCCCAGCGTCCCCGGATAGCCCAGGTAATGCACCTGGACCGGCGCGGGGCGCAGTGCGAGCACGGCCGGCGCGGCACCCTCGGTGTGTCCCTTGAGGTCGATGAGGATGTCGATGCGGTCGCGGCGGATGGTCTCGGCAAGCCGCTCTGGCGAAAATCCCGCGGCGTCGACGAAGCGGTCGAACCCGCGGACGAGCCGCGCACGCATCGCGCTGCGGTCATCGGGGCCGGTCGAGTAGGCGATCACCTCGAAGCGGTTGCGATCGTGGGCCTCGAAGAGGCCCGCGGCGAGGTACGCGGTCGCGTGCGTGTGGAAATCGGCCGAGAGGTAACCGAGCCGGATCCGTCCCCCGGTGACCCGGAGAGCGGGCGATGCCGCAGCCGACGTCACCGGTGCCAGCGCCGCCGCCCAGCGGTCGGCGCAGCGACGCTGTTCCGCACGCGTCGACGGCTGCGACAGCAGCACGAACGGCGACAGCAGCGGAACCCCGGACGCCACGCCCTCGCGGAAACGCTGACGCAGCTCGGCCAGGTCGTGCCAGTCCGCGCTGCGCTGGCGCAGGAACATGAGCTGCGACAGCGCGGCTCCGTGGCCGGGCTCGAGGCGCATCGCTGCCTCGTACGCCGCCATCGCGCCGTCGATGTCGCCTTCGCGTTCCAGCAGTCCGGCCAGCTCGAGGCGCAGCGCCGCCGACTGCGGTTTGCGCGCGAGCGCGGCGTCCAGCGTCGAGCGCGCCCGCGCCATCATTCCCGCCGCCATCTCGAGCTGGGCCTTGACGCCGGAATAGGCGGGCTCGGCGGGCATCGCGCCGACCGCGCGCCCTGCCGCGTCGAGAGCCTCCAGCACCCGCCCCTGCGGCTGCAAGGCCAGCGCGAGGTTGTGCCATCCCGCCGCGCAAGTCGGGTCCACGGCGATCGCCGCGCGGGCCGAAGCCTCGGCATCGGCAAAGCGCCCGAGACCGAGCTCCCCGGCTGCGAGATTGGCGTGGATCTCCGGAGACTTCGGCGCGAGCTTCGCGGCCTCCTTCAGCGCGTTGACGGCGGCCTCGCGCCGGCCCGCGGAATCGAGCACCAGCGCGAGGTTCGACCATGCATCGGCCGATCCCGGCTCGAGTTTCAGCGACGCGCGTATGCGCTCCGCGGCCTCGGGAATCTTGCCGGCCTGGAACAGCACGACCCCCGAGTAGTGCAGGGCAGGTGCGTTGTCGGGGTCGGCGGCGAGAACCGCGTCGTAGCGCAGGAAGGCTTCGCGCAGCTTGCCCTGCTGATGCAGGCGGTACGCGCGCTCGAATTCGGAACTGATGCTCATCGTTGCAGCGAAGGCGTGGCAGCGCCACCGGGGGACATCGTCAACCTGCCGAGATTAACATCCGCGGTCGCCTCGGCTTCGCGCCGCGCATCGCTGACGCTTCCCGCGGGCGACAGGTCGCCGCTCCGCGCAAGCCGCGCGGTCAGCGCGCTGGCGCGACGGCGATGTCGACCAGCGTCGGCTTCAGCACGCGGAGCATCTCGGCGGCGGGCATCCCCACGAGGTAGCCGCGCCGGCCGCCGTTGACGTAGAGGTAGGGCAGTTGCGCGATCGACCGCTCGGCGTACACCGGCATCGCGCGGCGCGTTCCGAAAGGCCTCGTTCCGCCGACCTGGTAGCCGGAATGCCGGTCCGCGACGGCCGGCGCACAGGGCGCGACGGTCTTGACCCCGAGCAGGCGTGCGAGGTGCTTGGTCGAGACCTCGCGGTCGCCATGCATCAGCACGATCATCGGCTTCCTGCGGTCGTCTTCCATGATCAGCGTCTTGATCACCGCGTGCTCGTCGACGCGGAGCTCGCGTGCCGACACCCCGGTGCCGGCGCGCGCGGATGATTTCGCCGAGTGCGGCGCGGGCACGCGTCAACGCGCGTCCGCTATGATGCAAGGCGGTCGCCGCTGGCGGCGCCGACCGCTGACCCATGGCCAGAATCACACTCAAGATCACCAAGCCGGTCGATCCGACCGCGGCACCCAAGCCCCCGACCTCGCGCGCCAGGCGCGCGCTGCGGGGGAGGGGGCAGCCGAGGCCGGCATCGGCCGCCCCCACGACGCTCCCCCGATCACCCGGCTCGGCCTTGACGGCGGAGTCGACCTCATCGACAACTGGACGCATGGCACCGACGCCTGCGCCCACGCGTCCCCCTCGCCACGAGAATCCGGACGATCCGCGGCTTTCGAAGCGGATGAGCGAGCTGGGCCTGTGCTCGCGGCGCGAAGCGGACGAATGGATCGAGAACGGATGGGTCAAGGTCGACGGCAACGTCGTCACCACGCTTGGCGTGCGGGTGTCGCCGCACGCCCGCATCGACATCGATCCGGCCGCGGCGCAGCACCAGAGCGAGCAGGTGACCATCCTCCTGAACAAGCCGATCGGCTATGTCTCGGGTCAGGCCGAGGACGGCTACCAGCCAGCGATCGTGCTGATCAAGCCCGAGAACCGCTGGGCCGACGATCCGTCGCCGACCCGCTTCAGGCCCGGCCACTTGCGCGGCCTCGCGCCCGCGGGACGGCTGGACATCGACTCGACCGGGCTCATGGTGTTCACGCAGGACGGCCGCATCGCCAAGCAGCTGATCGGCCGCGACTCGGCGGTCGAGAAGGAATACCTGGTGCGCGTCGAGGGGTCGCTGTCCGACGACGGGATGAAATTGCTTCAGCACGGTCTGGAGCTCGACGGGGTCAAGCTGAAGCCCGCGCGGGTTTCGTGGCAGAACGCGCATCAGCTGCGCTTCGTGCTGCGCGAAGGCCGAAAGCGCCAGATCCGCCGCATGTGCGAACTGGTCGGCCTCACAGTGACCGGTCTGAAGCGCGTGCGCAGCGGGAGCGTCCCGCTGGGTCCGCTGCCGGTGGGCCAGTGGCGCTACCTTCGACGCGACGAGAAGTTCTGAACGCGGCGCGCGCCCCGTTCCTTTCATGGCGACGCCTCGGACCTCATCGGAGCACGAAATTGACGGACCTTGAACGCCTGCGCGATCAATTGCGGGAGTTCGCCGCCGCGCGCGACTGGGAGCAGTTTCATTCGCCCAAGAACCTCGCGATGGCGCTGTCGGCGGAGGCCGGCGAGCTGCTCGAGATCTTCCAATGGCTCACCGAAGAGCAGAGCCGCAGCCTCGCGCCCGAGGCGCATGCGGCGGCAAGCGACGAGGTCGCCGACGTGCTGCTGTACCTGATCCGGCTCGCCGACCAACTCGGCATCGATCCGGTCGCCGCTGCCAAGCGCAAGATCCTCGCGAATGCCGAGAAATATCCAGTGCACAAGGCGCGCGGAACCAGCAAGAAATACACCGAGCTGTAGTGGACGCGCCGCCGGTCGTTCACTGGACCGAGGGCGACGAACCGCACGTCGCGCGCTGGCGCTCGGAGCGAGGGGCGCCGCCGCCCAAGCGCGTGGTCATTGCCGATGACCGCATGACGGCCGATGACGCCTATGGTCTGGCGTGCCAGGGCACCGGGTTGCTGTGGCGCGGCGACTTCCAGAACGCCCGGCAGATGCTGATCGCGCTGGCGAGCCGCGCCGACCGCCGGTCCCGTAGGGCGAAAAAATCGGCGGCATCGCTGGCGGTTCCATCGCCCGTCGAGGAATTCAACCTCCACCGCCAGGCCCGCTCGCAGCGCGCGCGTACCTTGGGCATGCTGGTGCTGGAACTCGACGGGGACTACGTTCTCGCACTGCGACGCGCGCCCGACGTGCGGCAAGCCTGCGTCGAGGCCTATGGCCCCGGAGACGGGCCCTCGGTCACCTCGCTGCGGGAGTTGCTGGGCCTCATCGGCGCCCACGAGTGGCGAAGCAAGGGTATCGAGATGCCCGCGATTGGCGGGCGAATCCATCCGCACTACGGGGTGTTCACGCCGATTCGCAGTGAATACGTCGACCTGGTCGCCAAGGCGCCTCTGCCCGCATCGTGGTCACCGTCGAACGTGGCTTTCGACATTGGAACCGGGACCGGCGTGCTCGCCGCCGTGCTCGCGCGACGCGGCGTGAAGCGGGTGGTCGCCACCGACCAGGACTCTCGCGCACTGGCTTGCGCCCGCGACAACCTCGAGCGCCTCGGCCTCGCGAAGCAGGTGAACGTCGTACAGGCGGATCTCTTTCCCGAAGGGCGCGCCGCGCTGGTCGTATGCAACCCGCCCTGGGTTCCCGCGCGGCCCAGTTCGCCGCTCGAGCGCGGGATCTACGACCCCGACAGCCGCATGCTCCGGGGATTCCTGGCGGGGCTTCCCGCGCACCTGGAGCCGGGGGGCGAGGGCTGGCTGATCCTCTCCGACCTCGCCGAACACCTGGGCCTGCGGTCGAGATCCGAGCTGCTCGCCATGATCGACGCGGCGGGCTTGAAGGTCGTGGATCGCACCGATGTGCGGCCGAAACATCCGCGGGCGTCCGACGAAAGCGACGCGTTCCACGCTGCACGCGCAGCCGAGATGACGTCGCTCTGGCGTCTCGCGGTGCGCTGACCGGGCGCTCGGGCTGCGCAGGCACCGGATCGACCCCAAACCTCAGAAGTAACATCATATAACGCACGCACATCCATGATGTGCAGCGCTATTATTTGACCGTCTTGCGGACGGGCGACTGCCGCCTCGGGCCAGCTGGATGCGGGGGCCGGGCGGTCGTGAACAGGTCGGATTCCTTCCGTGAGATCCCGTTTCGTGCCGCCAAACCGTGAGTTCGGGTCACGTTGGCTTACCTGACGTAGTGCGTATAATTGATATTATGTCAAGTCGTGGATAAACATAGCAAGCGCGCCTCGAGTACGCATCAGGCGTATCGTGCACCGGTTCCCTCTCACTCGATGGAGGAACCATGCGATTCAACGTTGCTGCATTGGCATTGGCCGCGGGACTGCTCTGGGGCGCTGCCATCCTTGTCGTCGCCTCGGCAAACCAGATCTGGCCTGGCTACGGCCGGGCCTTCCTCGATCTGGTCGCCTCCATCTATCCGGGCTACCACCCGAACCCCGGCGTCGGCTCTGTCGTTACCGGAACTCTCTACGCATTGGTGGACGGGGCCATCGGGGGCGCAGTCCTGGGCTGGCTTTACAACCTGCTGGCGCGCCCGCGTGCGGGACGCGAAGGCTAGCCGAAGCTCCTTGCCGTGGTCGCGTGCCGGCGATCCGATGGCTGATGGAGCCGGCGTCGCACCTCCGCTCAAGACCAGTCCTGCGGCGCGAGCACGATCGCGTCACCGTGGGGCGTACGGTCGGCCGCCCGCTGCCAGGCCTCCCGGCAGCCGATCAACGTCTCGCCGCTCGCGATCCCCTTCTCCTGGACCAGGCGCTCGATGGCGGCCAGCCAGTGGCGATAGTAGGTGTCGCCGGTGTCGGGGTCCCC
>DATGDG010000372.1:0-4348 GCA_035311025.1 Casimicrobiaceae bacterium | reverse complement strand
TGAAGGACCGCCTCCGCCGCCCTGGGGGCGGCATGGCCGCTCGGCCGCCGTTCACGCGCTCCGCTTGCCCGAAAGCTTGTCGAGTTGCGCGTGGATCTCGCGCTCGATCGTCGGCTTCAGGGGCGTCAGCAGCAGGCCGAGCTTCACTTCGAGGCGGATGTGCGTCGCGCTGACGTGCATGCGTCCTGCCACCCCCGGGCGCTCGAAGACGACCTGGTCGCCTTCCCACTGGTAGGCGAGGTCGAAGCGCTCCTTCAGGTCGTTGGCCAACTCCTCCGCGGCCTCCTTGGCCTTGCGGTGGGTCAGCGCGTGCTGCTTAGCGATCGAGATCGATGCCATTGCTGCCGCCTCCTCGGTGCTCAGTATAGGGCCGGACTTGCCGGGGGCCTGCGCCCCCTTCGCCGGAAATCCGCCGTCGCGGTTGACACCCTATCAGAACAAACGTAGGCTTCAAACAAACGTTTGAATGTCTCGATCCCGCAGCCCGCGCCACGCCCTTCGATGCCGACCAAAGCCAGGGTCATCCCCCTGAAGCCGCCGCGCGATCCTGCGATGACCAAGGACCGCATCCTCGACGTCGCCGAGGCGCTGTTCATGGAGCACGGTTACGAGGCGACCAGCCTGCGGTCGATCACGGCGACCGCCGAGGTGAACCTCGCCGCCGTCAACTATCACTTCGGCAGCAAGGAAGAGCTGTTCCAGGCGGTGCTGACGCGCCGCCTCGATCCGATGAACCAGGCGCGAGTCGAGCTCCTGACGCGTCTCGAGGCCGGGGCTGGGACGTCGCCGCTGGCGTGCGAGAGGATCCTGATGGCCCTGCTGATCCCGGCACTGAAGCTCGCCCGCGATCCGGAGCGCGGCGGCAAGGATTTCCTTCGCCTGCTGGGGCGCGCCTACGCCGATCCGGCGCCGTTCATCCGGCGCTTCCTGTCCGAGCAGTATGCGGTGATGATCGCGCGCTTCAAGACGGCCTTTGCGCGGGCGCTGCCGCACCTGCCGCGCAAGGAGCTGTCGTGGCGGCTGCACTTCATCATGGGCGCCCTGTCCTACACGCTGGCAGGCACCGATGCGCTGAAGCTGATCGCGGAACTCAATCCGCGCGAATCGACCAACGACGAGATCCTGCTGCGCCGCCTCGCGCCGTTCCTGCTCGCCGGCCTCGAGGCCCCGCTTCCCGACCTCTCCGCCGTCACCCGCGAACTCGACGGCGAACTCGGGACGACCGCATGACCGCCGTGCCTGCAACGACTGCGCGTCGGCGATGACCGCCAACCCCGCAAGGACCCGGAGCCACCGATGATCGCCCTGTTCGTCGCCATTGCCATCGTCGCCGTGTTGACGCTCGCCTACCTGCAGGCGTCCGGCTACGCCTGGTTCGCCGCCATCGCAGCGTGGCTCGCCGCCGCATGGTTCAGCCGGACACTGTCGCTGCCTTGGGTGACGGGCGTCGCGATCGCGGCGGCCGTGGTCGCAGTGCCGCTGCTGGTGGAGCCGCTGCGCCGCAGGATGGTCAGTGCCCCGCTGCTCGCGGGTTTTCGCAAGGTGCTGCCGCCGATGTCGCAGACCGAGCGCGAGGCGCTCGAAGCGGGTACGGTCAGCTGGGACGGAGAGCTCTTTTCCGGCAGGCCCGCCTGGCAGCGCCTGCTGTCGATCGGGCGTACCCGCCTGACACCGGAGGAGCAGCACTTCCTGGACAACGAAGTCGAGACGCTGTGCGCGATGGTGTCCGACTGGACGACGACCAACGTCCACAAGGATCTCCCGCCCCAGGTCTGGCAGTACATCAAGGACAACGGCTTCCTGGGGATGATCATTCCCAAGGCCTACGGCGGCCTGGGGTTTTCCGCCTATGCCCACTCGCAGGTGATCACCAAGCTGTCCACCCGCAGCGGCACCGTCGCAGTGACGGTGCTCGTCCCGAATTCGCTCGGACCCGGCGAGCTGCTGCTGCACTACGGCACCGACGAGCAGAAGCGCCGCTACCTGCCCCGTCTGGCGCGCGGACTGGAGATCCCGTGCTTCGCGCTCACCAATCCGCAGGCGGGCTCGGACGCCGCGGCGATTCCCGATTGGGGCGTCGTGTGCTGGGGCGAGCACGAAGGCCGCCGCACGCTGGGGCTCCGGCTCACCTGGGACAAGCGCTACATCACGCTGGGCCCGGTCGCGACGCTGCTGGGCCTGGCGTTCCGCGCCTGGGATCCCGAGCACCTCGTCGGCGATCGGGAGGACCTCGGCATCACCTGCGCGCTGATCCCGACTTCGCATCCGGGCGTCAACATCGGCCGGCGGCACATGCCGCTGAACGCGGTGTTCCAGAACGGCCCGAACTGGGGCCGCGACGTGTTCATCCCGATGGACTGGGTCATCGGTGGCCAGCCGATGCTCGGCCGCGGCTGGCGAATGCTGATGGAGTGCCTGGCCGCGGGCCGCGGCATCTCCCTGCCGTCGTCGAACACCGGCATGGCCAAGCTGGCGGTGCGCGCGACCGGGGCCTACGCGCGGGTGCGCACCCAGTTCAAGACGCCGATCGGCCGCTTCGAGGGCATCGAGGAAGCGCTGACCCGGATGGGCGGCAACCTCTACCTGATGGATGCGGCGAGGATGCTGACGGCGACGATCGTCGACCAGGGCGAGAAGCCCGCCGTGCTGTCCGGCATCGCCAAGCTTCACATCACCGAGCGCAACCGGCAGGTGATCAACGACGCGATGGACATCGCCGGGGGCAAGGGCATCTGCATGGGGCCGTCGAATTTCCTCGGCGCCGCGTACATGCAGATGCCGGTGTCGATCACCGTCGAGGGCGCGAACATCCTGACCCGCAGCCTGATCGTGTTCGGCCAGGGCGCGATCCGCTGCCATCCGTACGTGCTGCATGAGATGGCGGCCACCCGCGCGCCGGACAGCCGCAAGGCGGTGCGGCTGTTCGACGCCGCGCTGTTCGGCCACCTGCGCTTCGGGCTCTCCAACATCGCGCGCACGCTGGTGATGGGCTTGACGGGTTCGAACTTCGTTCGCGTGCCGTCGGACGTCGCGCCCGAGACGAAGCGCTATTACCAGCAGCTCACGCGGTTCTCCGCAGCGCTTGCGTTCCTCGCCGACATCTCGATGGGAACGCTGGGCGGCGCGCTGAAGCGCAAGGAGAAGCTCTCGGCAAGGCTGGGCGACGTGCTGTCGCTGCTCTACCTGTGCTCGGCCACGCTGTGGCGCTACGAGCAGGACGGCCGCAAGCCCGAGGACGCGCCGCTGATGCACTGGGCGATCTGGGATGCGATGTTCAAGGCACAGAACGCGATCGAGGGTGTCATCTCGAACTTTCCCAATCGCGCGATTGCGGCGGTGATGTGGCGGGTCGTGTTCCCGCTGGGCCGTCCCTACGAAGTGCCGTCCGACCGGCTGGGCCACGAGGTCGCGAAGCTGCTGCTCGCGCCGTCGGCGACCCGCGAGCGCCTGGTGGGCGGCATGTTCATCGGCGACCCCGACGAGCCGGTCGGCCTGCTGGAGCGTGCACTGGGGCTCACGATCGAGGCCGAGCCGCTGGAGCGCAAGTTGAGGGATGCCCAGCGCGATGGCAGGATCGAAGCGCGCCTCGCCCCCGGCGAGGACGGCGCGCGGCTGCTCGAGCGCGCGGTCGAGGCCGGCGTCATCACCCGGGCCGACGCCGCGTTGATCTCCGCCCAGCGCGACCTGGTCGCACGCGTGGTCCGAGTCGACGATTTCGGGCAGGACCTCGGCACGTCGCTGCTCGAGCAGGACCGCGCCGATTTCGGGCATCCACCGATCACGGCCGCCGCGCCTGCGAACGCGGCGCAAAGGCGCGCGGTCGCCAACGAGGGTTTCCGCTGATCCCGTTGGGTTCGCCACGCGCATGAAACCCATCTACATCGTCGACGGCGCGCGCACGCCTTTCCTCAAGGCGCGCAACCGGCCGGGGCCGTTCGCCGCGTCGGATCTCGCCACCGACGCCGGGCGGGCGCTGCTGCTGCGGCAGCCTTTCCTGCCCACCGACGTCGACGAGGTGATCCTGGGCTGCGCGGCGCCCGCACCGGACGAGGTGAACATCGGGCGCGTCGTTTCGCTGCGGATGGGCTGCGGGCACAAGGTTCCCGGCTGGACCGTCATGCGCAATTGCGCGTCCGGGATGCAGGCGATCGATTCGGCGATGGACTCGATGCGCGTCGGTCGCTCGAACCTCGTGCTCGCGGGCGGCGTCGATGCGCTGTCGCGCGCGCCGCTCCTGTTCTCCGATGCGATGGTCGCATGGCTCGCGAACTGGTACGCCGCGAAGACGCTCGGCCGACGCGCCGCACTGATCGCGAAGTTCCGCCCGCACTATCTGGCGCCGGTGATC
>DATGDG010000371.1:0-4930 GCA_035311025.1 Casimicrobiaceae bacterium | reverse complement strand
GCCGTCGAGACCGCAGTTCCTGGCGATGTCGGTCGCCTTCGACGACCACGGCGAGATCGTCCCCGGACGCGGAACGACGACGAGCGAAATGCCGTCGGCAGCGCCGCCGTGGTCGACCGGGCCGTAGGTCAGCAGGCGATCGAGCGTCCTGCGCTCGTCGTCGCGCAGCGGCCAGCGGATTTCTGCGAAATGCCAGTAGCGCGCGGACAGCGCCGCGATCCGGTGACCCGGATGATCTTGGTCGAGTGCGGCCCGGAGCTTCGCGATGCGGAACGGGGACAGCGCTGCACGTCCGCGCAGCGCAAGGATTTCGGGCATTGGCGTTTCGCAGCGGGCGAAAGCGCGATTATAGCCGCCCGCCCCGCAACGCCCCGCGCGCAGGACTCAGTGATGAAGGATCTTGGCGAGGAACTGCTGCGCGCGTTCGGAGCGCGGCTTCCCGAAGAAATCGGCTTTCGCAGCGTCCTCGACGATGCGCCCGGCGTCCATGAAGATCACGCGGTTCGCGACCCGGTTGGCGAATCCCATCTCGTGGGTGACGACCATCATCGTCATGCCGTCCTTCGCGAGCTGCACCATGACGTCGAGCACCTCGTTGATCATCTCCGGATCGAGTGCCGACGTCGGCTCGTCGAACAGCATGCAGATCGGGTCCATCGACAGCGCGCGGGCGATCGCGACGCGCTGCTGCTGGCCGCCTGAGAGCTGGCCGGGAAACTTGTCCTTGTGCGCGGAGAGCCCGACGCGCTCCAGATAGCGCAACCCGCGCGCATCGGCCTCGTCCCTGGACCGTCCGAGCACCTTGACCTGCGCGAGCGACAGGTTCTGGCGGACGCTCAGGTGCGGAAACAGCTCGAAATGCTGGAACACCATGCCGACGCGGGCCCGCAGTTTCGGAAGGTTGGTCTTCGGATCGTTGACCTTGATGCCGTCGACCCAGATCTCGCCCTGCTGCACAGGTTCGAGGGCGTTCACGGCCTTGATCAGCGTCGATTTCCCCGAGCCCGAAGGCCCGCAGACGACGATCACCTCGCCCTTGTCGACGCTGGTCGTGCAGTCGGTCAGCACCTGGAAGCTGCCGTACCACTTGGAAACGTTGCGGATATCGATCATCGGCATCGTGCGCGCGCCCCGGTCTGATCTGGTTGAGGGATGTCCGCCTGCGAAACCGTCGCCGCTCAGCGGACGATCGCGATCCTGCGCTGCAGGCGCTTGACGAGGTAGGAGCCTGCGACGCAGACGACGAAATAGACGAGCGCCGCGAACACGTACATCTCGACGAAGCGGCCGTCGCGCTCGGCGACCTTCGACGCCGCGCCGAGGAAATCGGTGATCGACAGCACGTAGACCAGCGACGTGTCCTGGAACATGATGATCGTCTGGGTGAGCAGGATCGGCAGCATGTTGCGGAAAGCCTGCGGCAGCACGATCCTGGCCATCGTCTGCCAGTAGTTGAGGCCCAGCGCATAGCCCGCCCAGACCTGGCCGCGCGCCACCGACTGGATACCCGCACGCATGATCTCGGCGTAGTACGCGGCCTCGAACATCGAGAACGTGATCACCGACGACAGGAACGCCCCGACCTGGACCGGCTGGCTGGCGCCGATGATCCACGCGCCGATGTAGGGCACCAGGAAATAGAACCAGAAGATGACCAGCACCAGCGGCACCGACCGCATCAGGTTGATGTAGCCGGTGGCGAAGAGCGACAGGGCCTTGAAGCCCGACAGCCGCATCATCGCGAGCAGCGTGCCGAAGAAGATGCCGAGGATGATGGCCAGCGCCGTCAGCGTCAGCGTGAACGTCATGCCCACCTTCATCAGGTAGGGCAGGTTGCGCAGGATGACGCCGAAATCGAAGGGTCCGAACATGGGTCCTCGGCTCCGCTGCGCCCGGTCCGGTCAGTGGCCGCCGCCCTGCACCGCAGGGCCGATGAATCCGGGGACCGCGACGCGCTGCTCGAGCCAGCGCATCGCGAACACGACTCCGACGTTGACGACGATGTAGATGATCGTCGCCCCGGTGAACGCCTCGAAGACCTGGAAGCTGTACTCCTGCATTGCCCGCGCCGCCGCAGTCAACTCGACGACGCCGATGGTGAGCGCGACCGACGAATTCTTGATGATGTTCAGGAACTCGGAGGTCAGTGGCGGGAGGATGATGCGGAACGCCACCGGCAGCAGGACGTAGCGATAGGTCTGCGGCAGCGTCAGGCCGAGCGCGGTGCCCGCCATCTGCTGGCCGCGCGGCAACGCCTGGATCCCGGCGCGCACCTGCTCGGCGACCCGCGCCGCGGTGAAGGTGCCCAGACACAGCACGGCCGGCACGAACGACGCCCACGGCGGCGGCATCTGCTTGATCGCGTCGCCCATCGCGCGCGGGAGCAACTCGGGGACCACGAAGTACCACAGGAACATCTGCACCAGCAGCGGGATGTTGCGGAACAGTTCGACGTACGCGTTGCCGAGCCTCACCGCCCACTTGCGAGGCGTCGTGCGGATCACGCCGAGGACCGATCCGATGACCAGCGCGAGAATCCACGCCGACAGCGCCGTCGCGAGCGTCCACACGAGCCCGACCAGCAGCGTGTGCAGGTAGGTGCCGGTGCCCTCCGGGGTCATCGCCCAGAAGATCTTCCAGTTCCAGTGGTAGCTCACCCGGTCACCCTCGCCTCTGCCGGTTGCCGATCAGGAGACCGACGAACAACGGGGGGCCGGCACGCCCCCCGTCGGTCGTCCGGCCAGGACGATCCTATTCGTACACCTTCGGATCGGGCGAATCGGTCGGGTTTGCAAACACCTTCTTCAGCGAGTCGCTGATCGGGAAGTCGAGGTTGATCCCCTTGGGCGGAATCTTGCTCAGGAACCATTTGTTGTAGATCTTCTCGATCTCGCCGCTCTTGTAGAGCTTGACCATCGCGTCGTCGACGACCTTCTTGAATTCGGGATCGTCCTTGCGCAGCATCAGGCTGTACGGCTCGAGGCCGAGGCTCGCCGACGAGATGTGGAACTCGGCGGGATTCTTCGAGTTCGCGACCAGGCCGTAGAGCAGGATGTCGTCCATCAGGAACGCCTTGGCGCGCCCGGTCTCGACCATCAGGAACGCAGCCGCGTGGTCATTGGCCGACAGGATGTTCATTCCCATCTTGTCCTTGGTGTTGAGCTCGTTCAGCGCCTTGAGGTCAGTGGTCCCCGCCGTCGACACGATCGTCTGCCCCTTCATGTCGGCGATCGTGTCCATGTTCGCGGACTTCTTCGCGACATAGCGGTACTTGATCACGAAATAGGTCATGCCGAAATCGACCTGCTGCTTACGCTCGGCGTTGTTGGTCGTCGAGCCGCACTCGAGGTCGATCGTCCCGTTGGCCATCAGCGGGATCCGCGTCGACGGCGTGACCGGGTTCAGCGCCACCTTGAGGTTGGGCATGTTCAGCTTCGCCTTCACCGCGTCGACAACCTTGTAGCAGATGTCCATTGCGTACCCGATCGGCTTCTGGTTCTCGTCGAGGTACGAGAACGGGATCGACGCCTCGCGGTAGCCGATGGTGATCGTGCCCGTGTCCTTGACCTTCTTCAGCGTGCCCGTGTCCTGCGCGAGGACGGGTGCCGCAACGAACGCCAGCGAGGCGAGCAGCAGCGGAAGCTTGAGCGTTCCCATGTGGTTGACTCCCCGAGTGATGTGGATGTTTCGGCCCGCCCAAGATCGGGCGGGCCTGCGACCGGGCGATTTTACGGGGGGCCGGCTGGAAAGTCCAAGGCGTCCCGGACATTTCCCCGGCAGGGCCGGCGTACCATTGCTACAAGGCCGCAGGGCGACATCCCCCGGGCCGCGATCCCCGACCCGATGCGCCTGTCACCCATCCTAGCCATTCCCGCGCTGCGCAGCCTCGAAGACCGCCATGCACGTGAAGCCTTGATGGAGCATGCGGGCGCGGCCGCGGCCGATGTCGCAGCCGCGATGCTCGGATCCACCCGAGGCAAGGTGGTCGTCCTCGCCGGTCCTGGCAACAACGGTGGCGACGCGTTCGTCGTCGCGCGCCTGCTGCACGAGCGCAAGCTCGACGTCGACGTCGTCACCGTCGCCGATCCGTCGCGTCTTCCCCCGGATGCCGCGGCGGCGCACGCGGCGTTGCAGGCCAGTGGCGCGCCTTTCCTCCCCGCGCCGCCGAAGTATGCGCCGGCACTGATCATCGACGGGCTCTTCGGCATCGGCCTCGCGCGGCCGCTGTCTGCACCCTACGCGGACTGGGTGGCATGGGCCAACGCCAGCCGCGCTCCCATCCTCGCGCTCGACGTGCCCAGTGGCCTCGACGCCGCGACCGGCGTCGCGCGCGGGCCGACGATCGTCGCGACCGCCACCGCCACGTTCATCGCGCTGAAGCCGGGCCTGCTGACTGCCGACGGTCCCGATCACTGCGGCGAGATCTCGGTGCATGCGCTCGGCCTCGGCGCGGACATCGACCCCTCGGCGGGACTGCGGCTGGAATGGCCGGACCTCGCGGTCGACCTGCCCGCCGTGCTCGCGCGCCGCAAGCGGGCGACGCACAAGGGCACGTTCGGAACCGTGTGCATCGTGGGCGGTGCCGAAGGCATGGTCGGCGCAGCGCTGCTCGCCGGCCGCGCCGCGCTGCGATCGGGCGCAGGCCGCGTCGTCGTCGGATTCATTTCCAACGATCCGCCACGCGTCGACGTCGCGGCACCCGAGCTGATGCTGCGCCGCGCGGACGCACTCGAGGCGACGGCGGATGCCTGGGTCGTCGGCCCGGGGCTCTCGCGCAGCGACAACGCGAGGGCACTGACGAGCGATGCGATCGCGCGCGACCAGCCGCTGGTGCTCGATGCGGACGCGCTCAACATCGTCGCCGCGGACGAGGCGCTGCGACATGCCGTCGCACTGCGCCGGGCGCCGACGCTCGTGACCCCGCACCCGG
>DATGDG010000370.1:0-1886 GCA_035311025.1 Casimicrobiaceae bacterium | reverse complement strand
CACATGACGATGAACGACATCGGGAACAGGAACAGGATGATGCCGAAGACGTCGATCCAGTTCTGGGTCCGCCGGGAGAGCCTTCCGGCGATGATGTCGATCCGCACGTGCTCGTTGCGCAGCAGCGTGTAGCCCGCGCCGAACAGGAAAACTGCCGAGAACAGGTACCACTGGATCTCGAGGTAGGCGTTCGAGCTGTAGTCGAACAGCTTGCGCACGGTGGCGTTCGCGGCGCTGATCAACACGACGACCAGGATCAGCCAGTAGACAAGGCGTCCGACGCGCTCGGTGACGGCGTCGATCGCCCGGGACAGGGCGAGCAGGGCGTTCAAGGTTCCTCCCAACGGTGTCCGGTGCCTCGCACTGGGCCTCCGGAGCCTGACGTCCTCGGTCGCGCTGCGGGCATTCCCCGGCGACGGACGGCGAATTATAGGCGATCGCGCCGGGCGCGAACCTCCCCGGGCGGCCGGATCGGACGCGGTTTCGCGCCACCGGCAGTCGGGCCCGGCGGATTGGCCGGGCCCGGGGGATCGGGGCGGGCAGGATGCTAAGATGAACGCTTTTTACGATTCCCTCGCCATGTTCAGTCGCTCAACCGTATTGGCACAGTCGGATCCGGAACTCTGGCAGGCGATCATTGGCGAGAACCGGCGCCAGGAGGAGCACATCGAGCTCATCGCCTCCGAGAACTATGCGACCCCCGCGGTCATGGAGGCACAGGGTTCGCAGCTCACCAACAAGTACGCCGAGGGCTATCCGGGCAAGCGCTATTACGGCGGCTGCGAGTTCGTCGACATCGCCGAGCAGCTTGCGATCGACCGCGTCAAGAGGCTGTTTCACGCCGAGGCGGCCAACGTGCAGCCCCATTCCGGTGCCCAGGCCAACCAGGCGGTGTTCTTCGCCGCGCTGTCCCCGGGCGACACGATCCTGGGCATGAGCCTGCCGCATGGCGGGCACCTGACCCACGGCTCGCCGGTCAACATGTCCGGCAAGTGGTTCAAGGTTGCCGCCTACGGCCTCGCCCCCGACACCGAGCTGATCGACTACGACGCTGCCGAGCGGCTTGCCGCCGAGCACCGCCCGAAGCTGATCATCGCCGGCGCGTCGGCCTATTCGCGCGTCATCGACTGGAAGCGCTTCCGCGCCATCGCCGACAGCGTCGGGGCGCTGCTGATGGTCGACATGGCGCACTACGCGGGGCTGATCGCCGCAGGCGTCTACCCGAGCCCGGTCGGCATCGCCGATTTCGTGACCAGCACGACGCACAAGACCCTGCGCGGGCCGCGCGGCGGTTTCGTGCTGACCCACGAAGCCCACGCCAAGGCGATCAATTCGGCGGTGTTCCCGGGGCTCCAGGGCGGACCGCTGATGCACGTGATCGCGGCCAAGGCGGTCGCTTTCGGGGAGGCGCTGACCCACGAGTTCAAGATCTACCAGGAGCGCGTGCTCGAGAACGCACGCGTGCTCGCCAAGGTGCTGCAGGAGCGCGGACTGCGCATCGTGTCCGGCGGCACCGATTCGCACCTGTTCCTGGTCGACCTGCGCGCCAAGAAGGTGACCGGCAAGGATGCCGAGGCCGCGCTGTCGCGCGCGCACATCACCGTCAACAAGAACGCGATCCCCAACGATCCCGAGAAGCCCTTTGTCACTTCCGGCATCCGCATCGGCAGTCCGGCGGTCACCACCCGGGGTTTCGGCGAGATCGAATGCGAGGAACTCGGGCACCTGATCGCCGACGTGTTGGATGCGCCCGGCGACGATGCGGTCGCTGCGCGCGTCCGCGGCGCGCTCGCGGCGCTGACCCGCAGGTTCCCGGTCTATCGGGCGTGAGCTGCGGAATGCGGCCGCGACCGCCCGGGTTCCAGCCGGCAATCCCATGAAGTGCC
>DATGDG010000369.1:0-4525 GCA_035311025.1 Casimicrobiaceae bacterium | reverse complement strand
GGCCGGACGCAAGGCTCGCGGTCGGCGACGTCCTGCGCATCCCCCCGGTCCGGACTGCCGCGCCGGCCGCACGCGGGCAGGTGGCGGGATCGCCGGCGGCGCGCCCCCGCCGCCTTGCCGTGCCGATCCTGTTCGAGGACGACGCACTGATCGCCGTCGACAAGCCGGCGGGACTCGCCGTGCATGGCGGCAGCGGGATCGCGCTCGGGCTGATCGAGCAGCTGCGGGCGGCGCGGCCGGCCGCGCCTTTCCTGGAACTGGTCCACCGTCTCGACCGCGACACCTCCGGCGTCCTCCTCGTGGCCAAGAAGCGCTCGGCGCTGACGGCGTTGCACGCGCAGTTGCGCGAGGGCCGGGTCGACAAGCGCTACCTGGTGCTGGTGCGCGGACCCTGGCGCGACGCCACGCGCAAGGTCGACCTGCCGCTGTTCAAGTTCTCGACCCGCGAGGGCGAGCGCCGGGTGCGTGTGGAGGAGGCCGGGCGTCCGGCCGTCACGACCTTCCGCCGCGAGCGGACCTGGCCCCGCCACGAGCCGCCGCTGGCGCTGCTCGAGGCCGAGCTGGAGACCGGCCGCACCCACCAGATCCGGGTACACCTGTCGCACCTCGGGCACCCGCTCGCCGGCGACGACAAGTACGGGGATTTCGCCTGGAACAAGGCGCTGGCGCGCGAAGGATTGAAGCGGATGTTCCTGCACGCGGCGCGGCTGCGCTTCACCCACCCGGTCGGCGGCGAAACCGTGACGCTGGCGGCGCCGCTGCCTGCCGAGCTCGCGGCATTCCTCGAAGCCCTGGGCGAATGACGGTGCCGGGGCGCTTCTCCGGCGGTGTCGATCCCCGATGGATCCGGCGGTCGGCCGCAGGACTTGCGACCGACCGGACCCGGGCGGCTAGTTGGGGCCGGGGCGCCGCCTCTCGAGGCGGTGGCCGGGAAGGCGGCCCATCGTGACCGGATTGGGCCGTATCAGGCCTCGCGCGATGCCCATCGCGATCGCCTCCTTGCGGTTCAGGACGCCGAGCTTGCGGACGATGTTCCTGAAGTGGAAGTTCGCGGTCCGCGGCTTGATGTCGAGCTTGACCCCGATGTCGACGCTGGTCATCCCGTTCGCCGCCATCTCCAGGCACTGCGCCTCGCGCGGCGACAGCGGCGCAACGCGCACCATCAGCGACGGTTCGCGGTCGACGAGATGCGCCATGAAGAAGTCGTGGAACGACATTCCGAGGAGCACGATCTCGCCGAGCTGGCGTGCGACCCGCCCCCGGCGCACTTCGTCGACGGGACTGATGCGCGAGTTGACGGCGACCAGCACGCGCCCGTGGTCCGGGTCGCGAAACGAGATCGCAACGCCGCTCGCCACGCCGTAGCGCGCCGCGTCGGCGAGGAAATCCCTGCATTGCGGGTCGCCGCGATACTCGGCGGCGTCCCACACGAACGGAACATTGCGGTTGTAGGTCTGCGTCACGCGCGGGTCCACCTCGATGTAGCCGCGCCGCCCATACAGGATCACCCATTCGCGGGGCAGCGTCGTCCATACGAACGTGCGCGTGTCCCTGCGCGTCGGACTTGGATCTGCCGACATCCCGTACATGAAACTGTCGAATCCCAGCTCGGCGACGATCGATTCCATGACCGGCTGGAGCGGGCGGTTCTGCAACGACGCGCTGGACAGACGCGCGATGTGATCGTTGACGACGTATCCCCGAATCGCGGCGGGCGCGCCGGGATCGATGCCGGACAGCATGTTATCCCCCCTTCGTTCGGCTTGTTAGGGGCGATCGATCATACGCTTTCGGTGTCTGCCGGAAACCGGCGTTTCCGCTACGCGTCCCCCATGCGGGAGACGCGAAGAGCGGTCATTTGCCCGTCAGGCCCTGCACGACGTCGCCCGGCCCGATGCCCTTGTCGGCGAACCAGCCCTGCTTCATCTCGATCGCGTAGAGCGCGGGTCCGGCGGACCAATGGGTCGACAGGTCCAGCGGGCGCATGTCCTCGATGTTCAGGATGCGTCCGCCGCCGTCGACGAAGGCGACCGACAGGGGGACGTAGGTGTTCTTCATCCAGAACGCGAGCGGCTGCGGCGCTTCGAACACGAACAGCATGCCGTGGTCGGCCTGCAGGCTGAAGCGATTCATGAGCCCGGTCTCGCGCGTCTGCTCGGTCGCCGCGACTTCGACGACCAGGCGGTGGCCGCGAATGGTCAGGGTCCGGATCGGAAGTCCCTCGGCATGGGCGGCCGCGGGAACGGCGCAAAGCGAGGCGAAGCACAGGATCAGCCAGTTGCGAAATCTCATCGGGATGCTCCTCCTTGGGCGCGCATCGCGCTCCGGTGATAGACCCGCCACAGCGCGTAGCTCGCGCAGGTGAAACCCAGCATGCCGGCTGCCAGCGTGATCAGCGAATCGGCGAGCAGGGGTGCGATCGTTCCGGCGTTGAACCCGGAGAACGCGAACTGGGCGAAACCCTGCAGCGACGATGCCATGCCGCGCATCGCCGGGAAGAGATCGAGCAGGATCAGCGTGAGGCTGGGCATCAGCAGGCTGCTGCCGAGGGTGAACACCATCAGCGGCAGCACGTGCCAGGGCACGCCGGGCGGCACGAATGCCGCGACCAGCGCGTTGACGATGCCGCCGAAGAACATGAACCCGTAGCCGATGCCGATCGTCCGTGCCGGCGACAGGCGCCCGGCGCTGCGTCCCGAGATCGCCGCGCCCGCCACGATCCCCGTGATCATCGGCACGAACAGCCAGGCGAAGCCCCAGGTCGTGACGCCGAGCCGCGCCAGAAACGCGGGCGCACTCGCGATGTAGATGAAGTACGCTGCGAAATTCAGCGTGGGTATCGCGGCCAGCAGCAGGAAATCGCGCCGCAGCAGCACCGCCCGATAGCTGTTCCAGAGAACGCGCGGGTGCAGCGGCTGGCGCGACGCCGGTGGGAGGGTCTCGGGCAAGCTCCTCGCGGCCCAGGTGAGGACGCCGAGCGTGAACAGCGTGATCAGCCAGAAGATCGCCCGCCAGCCGAGGAGGTTCAGCACCGCGCCGCCGATCACGGGTGCCAGTGCGGGCGCGATGCCGAAGATCAGGGTGATCTGCGACATCAGCCGCTGTGCCGGTGCTCCGGCGTAGCGATCGCGGATGATCGCGCGCCCGAGCACCAGTCCGGCACCTGCAGACAGACCCTGCAGTCCACGGAACAGCCACAGCGATTCGATGTTGCCGGCAATCGCGCAGCCGAGCGATGCCAGCGCATAGATGGCGAGGCTGGCGAGGACGATCGGACGGCGACCGAAGGCGTCGGACATCGCCCCGTGCCACAGCATCATGAAAGCGAATGCGAACAGGTAGGTCGAAAGGGTCTGCTGCACGGCGATCGACGAGGCCGCGAACGTCGTTCCGATGGCGGTGAACGCGGGCAGGTACATGTCGATCGAGAACGGACCGAGCATCGCGAGCGCGGCCAGCAATGCCGCCAGCAGCCAAGTTTCGCGCGAACGTGCGCCGGCGGGCGACGAGGTGGGCAGCAATTCGTCGCTGCGCCGCGGACTCAAGGCGCCTCGCCTGCGGAGGCGCTTGCGGCCAGTGCGGCGTCGACGGCGGCGCGGTCGTACTGCGGCGAGTACAGTGCGATGAATTCGTAGACGAATCCGCGCAGGAACACGCCCCTGCGCAGCGCCAGCCGCGCCGTCGATGCGGCGAACAGGTGGCTTGCATCGAGCATCGCCAGGCCGGCATCCTTGACCGGGTCGTAGGCCACCAGGGCCACGATGCCGACGCCCATGCCGATCTCGACGTAGGTCTTGATGACGTCGGCATCGAGCGCGGTCAGCACGACGTTGGTCTCGATGCCTTTCGCCGCGAAGGCTGCATCGATCGCCGAGCGGCCGGCGAATGCGAGGTCGTAGGTGATGATCGGATGACGGGCGACCGCCTCGAGGGTCAGCGGGCCGGCCCCGGCCAGCGGATGGCCCCGCGGAACGAGGACGCCGTGATGCCAGCGATGGCAGGGCAGCGCCACCAGGTCGGGACGACCGACCAGCGCTTCCGTCGCGATTCCGATGTCGACTTCGCCGGCCGACGTCTGCGCGGCGACCTGCGCAGGGCTGCCCTGGTGGAGCACCAGGCGTACTTTCGGGAAGCGTGCGGAGAACTGGGCGAGCACCTTCGGAAGGACGTATCGCGCCTGGGTGTGGGTGGTCGCGATGCCGAGCACGCCGGTGTCCTCTCCGCGAAACTCGTCGGCGACGCGCTTGAGGTTCGATACTTCGCGCAGCGCGCGCCTCGCCGTCGCGACGACGTCGACGCCGGCCGGTGTCAGGGTCGCGAGCCGCTTGCCCTGACGCACGAAGATGCGCAGACCGAGTTCGTCTTCCAGATGGCGGACCTGCTTGCTGATCCCGGGTTGCGACGTGCCGAGGGCCTCCGCGGCGCCGGACACGTTGAGCCCGTGGTCGACGATCGCGCAAAGATCTTTCAGCTGCTGGAGGTTCACGCAGATATAACCAATTGGTTAGAATTACAGGTAATTATA
>DATGDG010000368.1:0-3564 GCA_035311025.1 Casimicrobiaceae bacterium | reverse complement strand
TGGTTGCGCGGGTGGGCGTAGTACTGCTTCGCGGTGAGCGAAGCTTCGCTTGGAAAGCTGCCGAGGATCAGCACCCGCGCGTCGGGCGCGAGCACCGGCGGCAGCCCGCGACGCCGCGGCGCGGGCGGGGCGACGCCGGCGGTGCCCTCGCCGCGCTGCGGGGTGCCGGCAACGCCTCCGGAACGCGGCTGTGCGCCGCGGCGGCTCACCACGCCCGCAGCCAGCGACCGGCGCCAAGCGCGGAGTCGAGCGCGATTCCCGCGAAGACGGCGAGACCCAGCCAGTGATTGCCGAGGAACGCGCGGAAGCAGGCGTCGCGGTCCCGGGTCCGGATGATCCACAGGTGGTGGATCGCGATCGCCACTGCGAGAACGAGCCCGCCTCCGTACACCGGCCCCAGCGCGTGGATGCGACCGATCCACGCCATCGCGGCGAGATAGATCGCGTAGCAGAACGCGACCGCGGCGACGTCGTAGCGGCCGAAGGTCAATGCCGACGTGCGGATGCCGATCTTCGCGTCGTCGTCGCGGTCGACCATCGCGTATTCGGTGTCGTAGGCGACCACCCAGAACAGGTTGATCGCGAGCAGGGTCCACGCGATCGCCGGAATTCCGTTCTGCGCGGCGGCGTAGGCCATCGGGATGCCGAAGGAGAACGCGATGCCGAGGAACGCCTGCGGGATCGAGAAGAAGCGCTTGAAGAACGGATAGGCGATCGCGATCGCCAACGCCGGAAACGACCACAGGATCGTCGTGCGGTTGGTGAACAGCACGAGCGCGAACGCGGCGGCGGCGAGCACGCCGCCCACGACCAGCGCCTCCCACGGCGCGATGACGCCCGCCGCGAGCGGACGCTGCGCGGTGCGCTTCACGTGAGCGTCGAAGTCGCGGTCGGCCCAGTCGTTGAACGCGCAACCCGCCGAGCGCATCACCCAGGTGCCCATGACGAAGATGACGACCAGCGAGATCGGGGGCTCGCCCCGCGCGGCGAGCCACAGCGCGGACAGCGTGGGCCAGAGCAGCAGCAGCGTGCCGATCGGCTTGTCGAGCCGCAGCAGGCGCTCGTAGGCGTCGAGACGCTCGATGAAACCGAGCCGCGGCCGCAATGCGGGAGCCCGCCCGCTCACGGCTGCACGGCCGGGCGGCCAGCGTCGGACCTGGAATCCGTCATATCGGCAGTGCGAGCTGCTTGCGCAGGGTTCGCGGTGCAGCCTCGGCAAGCGTCTCCATGATCGTCGGATGGCGCAGGACCAGCCGCAGCTCGCGCTTCATCCGCTGGTTGGACAGGCGCCGCGACTCGCTCATGAACGACAGCAGCATCGGCGCGATCTGCCTCTCGGCCTCCTCCCAGCTCACCCGCGGGGGCCGCGGCAGCTGGAAGGCGTCGGCGATGGCGTCGAACCATCCGCCCATCTTCATCTCGCTGTCGTCGCTCACGTTGTATGCGCGGTTGGGGCGCCCGAGGTAGAGCGCGGCAACGACGGCGCGCGCGAGGTCGTCCGCGTGGATGTGATTCGTGTAGACATCGTCGGCGGCATTGAGCGCGGGCGTGCCATGCCGCAGGCGGTCGAGGGGCAGGCGGGTCGACGCATAGATCCCGGGCACGCGCAGGATCGAGAGCCCGACGCCGTGCTGCGCCGCCCATTTGCGCAGATGTCCCTCCGCGGCGACGCGGCGGCGCGCGCGGGGGGTCTGGGCCCGCAGCGGCCGTGTCTCGTCGACGCGCGCACCGGCGCAGTCGCCATAGACGCCGGAGGTCGAGATGTAGACGAAGCGCTGCGGTATAATCTGCGCCCTCGAAAGAGCGGCGAGCAGGCGCAACGTGCGCGGATCATCGCGTCCGTCGGAGGGCGGCGGTGCGAAGTGCAGGACGGCGTAAGGCGCCGTGCGCACGCGGTCGAGGGATCGGGGCAGGTCGAGATCGGCGATCAGCGGGACGATGCCGTGGGCGCGCATCCTGCGCACGTCGTCGCGATTGCGGGTCAGGCCAACCAGCCGCGCGCGATGCCGCAGGATCTCCGCGACCCGCAACGCGACATCGCCGCAACCCACCAGCAGGATCCTCTGCGCCATGACGTCGATTTGGCGTTGCCGCCGGCCGATCGATGACGGGGCCCTGTGCCGCACGGGGCGCGTTCGCGCGCTCGCGAATCCAACCTTGCACCGGACCCTTCGATGACGCTGCAGATTACCATACGGCCCAGCGGCCACGCTTTCGAATGCGACGCCGACGAAACGGTGCTGCAGGCGGCGATGCGCGCCGACCTGATGATTCCCTACGGATGCCGCAATGGCGCCTGCGGCACCTGCAAGGGAAAAATCCTCGAGGGCGAGGTCGACTACGGTCCCCACCAGGCTTCGACGCTCACCGACGACGAGAAGCGCCGCGGGCTCGCACTGTTCTGCTGCGCGCGACCGAGGACCGACCTCGTCATCGAAGTGCGCGAGGTGCGCCGCGCCGGCGACATCCAGATCAGGCGGCTGCCCTGCCGCATCGAGTCGATCGACAAGGTGGCCCCCGACGTCGCAATCGTCAGGCTCAAGCTGCCGACGTCGGAGCGACTCCAGTACCTCGCGGGCCAGTACATCGATTTCCTCCTGAAGGATGGCCACCGGCGCAGCTTCTCGCTCGCGACGCCGCCGCACGCGGATGAACTGCTCGAGCTGCACATCCGCCACACGCCCGGGGGGCTCTTCACCGACCCGCTGTTCACGACCTGGAAGGGGCGCGAGATCCTCCGCTTCGAGGGTCCGCTGGGCGCGTTTTACCTGCGCGAGGACAGCGACAAGCCGGTGATCTTCATCGCCGGGGGTACCGGCTTCGCCCCGATCAAGGCGATCGTCGAGCACATGCTCTACCACCGGATCCCGCGCGAAATCGTGCTGTATTGGGGGGCGCGCGCCAGGCGCGATCTCTACCTGCCAGACCTGGCGGGGAGGTGGCAGACCGAGAATCCAAATTTCACGTTCATCCCGGTGCTTTCGGATCCTGCACCCGATGATGCGTGGCCCGGCCGCACCGGTCTCGTGCACCGGGCGGTGATGGACGATTTCCAGGACCTCTCCGGCTATCAGGTCTACGCCTGCGGAGCGCCGCCGATGATCGAAGCGGCCCGTCGCGACTTCACGACCCTGCGCAATCTGCCGCCGGAGGAATTCTTCGCCGACAGCTTCACTTACGCCGCCGAAGCCGAAGCCGGGAACGTGATATCGCAGGACGGGGACTGACCCCGTCTTGCGGGTCAGGACTCGGCCGACTCGAGGGCTGCCAGCGCGAGCCGCAGCGCAGCGGCGAGGTGGGCGTCCGCCTCGTCGTGCCGTCCGAGCTTAGCCAGCATCTCGCCCAGCGCGACGTGGGCGCGCCAATGATTGTCTAGTGCCAGGCTCGCCTCGAGATACGTCTGTGCCTTGCCCCACAGCTGCTGGCGCTCGCACAGGCGTCCGAGAACGAACAGCAGCGTCGCGTCCTGATTGTGGGTCGTGAGCCAGCGCTCGGCGATCTCGAGCTGGCGGGTGGCATCGGGCGCGCGACATTGCGCATAGAGCAGCAGGAGCCCCGAGTCCC
>DATGDG010000367.1:0-8775 GCA_035311025.1 Casimicrobiaceae bacterium | reverse complement strand
TCGATGCCGTCGAAATCGCCGAGCTTGGCGATGACGCGGCCGCCCGGATTCACGACGACAATCTCATCGGCCTGGTTGGCGGCAACCCACAGGTTGTCGGCATCGTCGATCACGAGACCGTCGGCGCCGTTGATCGAGTTGACGAAGACTTCCGGCGTGCCGGGGGTGCCGGCAGGTCCGTCGGGCAGCGGCACGCGCACGATCGTATCGTTGCCGGTGTTGGCAACGAACAGCGCTGAAGCAGCACGATTGAAGGCGAGGCCGTTGGCGCCGAATGGAGGGACTCCCTGCGTGCCGAGCAACGGGTCGTTGACCCATGCGACCGGAACGCCACCTCCAGGCGGCGCACGCCAGATCGTCGCCTGGAACGAATCGGAAATGTAGACGTTGCCTTCGGCATCGAACGCCAGCGCATTGGGTCCGCCATTGCCGCCGGGGATGGCGGCGAAAACCGAGGATGCGCCGGTCTGCGGATCGACTTTCAGCACCTGCTTTCCGCCAAGATCGCAGACCAGCAGATCGTGCGTTACCGGATTGAACGCGATGCCGAGCAGGAGCGGGCTTCCATTGGCGATCTGCAGTGTGCGCAACCAGCGTCCGCTGCGGTCGAACACGACGATGTTGCCGACCGGCGTTTCACCGCTGACATCGAAATTGGCGACGTAGAAATGGCGTGCATCGGCGGTAATGCCCTCGGGATGGGCGGTCCCCGCCGGCAGCGTCGCAAACCGGGTGGCCGCGCTGCGATTCCAGGCGTCGGCCGGCAGCGTGAAGCAGGCAATGAGCATTGCACACACACCGATCGCGAGACGCGAGACCTTCATCATTCGATCCTCCTGCTTGAGCTGGTTGATGGACAGCCCGGACAGGCCGATGCAGGGGTGCCGCATCGGCCTCCCTTGGGCCATGGAAGCGCGCCAGACTGCATGTCGGCTCGCAAAAGCGAGTGTTGGCCGGGGGCTGCCGGGTGTCAACCGGCGGGCGGCCAGTTCCGGGCGAACACCGGGGCGACAGCGGGATGCGCCTCGATGCGCAGCAGCGTCGCGTGCAGCGCGGGGCGGTGCGCCTCGAGATGCTTGCGCGACCCCGACCATTTCGAGACGACCGCCGCGAGCAGGTCGAGCGCGCCGATGCGCTCGCCGGACAGCCAGGGATGCGCGGGGAACACGTCGGCGAACATCTCCCAGTGGCGATGCAGCCGCGCGCGCGTCCCGGCGCGGATGCGCTCCTGCAGGGCTTCGTCGGCAGCGGCCCCTTCGCACCAGCGCTCGGGGTAGTCGATGATGCCGATCGCCGCGTAGCAATTGGCGGCGATGAACACCAGCCCGCGCAGCACCTGCGCACGGGCGGAGATGTCGGCGGGAAGGAGCCCGCTGTCCGGATGGGTTTCGCCCAGGTGGATCAGGATCGCCGCGCTCTCGGACATCGCGCTGCCGTCTTCGAGCACCAGCGTTGGGACCTGCCCGAGGGGATTCAGCTTCAGCAGCCCGGCATAGGCATCGTTCTGCGCCCAGGTCGCGGTCTCGACGAAACGGTGAGGCGCGCGAGCGAGCGCCAGTGCGGCCTCGATGGCGGCCGATCCCGCGCCTTTCGCGCCATAAAGCGTGTACATGGCGATCCCCTCCTACCCGTTGCCGTTGCGGATGAGGCCCACGCCGATGCCCTCGATCGCGAACGCAGTCGTCCGCGGATCGACGACGATCGGCTCGAATGCACTGTTCTCGGGCATCAGCACGATGTCGCGCCCGCGCTTGCGCAGGCGCTTGACCGTCACCTCGTCGCCGCCGGCGCCGCCGATGCGCGCGACGACGATCTGGCCGCTGCGGGCCTCGTGACTGCGATGCACGGCCAGCAGGTCGCCGTCGAGGATGCCGGCATCGCGCATGCTCTGGCCGCGCACGCGCAGCAGGTAATCGGCGCGCGGCGAGAACAGCGCGGGATCGACCCTGCAGCGGGCCTCGATGTTCTCGACGGCGAGGATCGGATGTCCGGCGGCAACGCGGCCGACCAGCGGCAGCGTGCCCTGGACCGGCATGCCGGGAATGTCCCTGATGCGCAGGCCGCGCGACGCACCGGGAATGAGCTCGATCGCTCCCTTGCGCGCCAGCGCCTGCAGGTGATCCTCGGCGGAGCTCGCCGTCGAGAAGCCCAGACCTGCGGCGATTTCGGCTCGGGTCGGCGGCATGCCCGACGTGTCGATGTGCATGCGGATCCAGTCGAGGATCTGCCGCTGCCTCGGGGTGAGCCGCGGCAGCTCCGCGACTGCGACGGAGTCGTGCACGAGCGGGGCGTTGCGGCTGAAACGGGGACGGGGCTTCGCGGGCATGGGCGCGGCGGTGGTGACGGCGTTTCGGGGTGACGACGCTTTCGTATGCCGTATGGATGTACGGTAGTGCGATTATAGACGGGAATGCTTCGGGGTCAAGCCGGACGCGTGCGGCAGCCATCTCCTTCCGGAAGTGCATCGCAGCGCGGGGCAATCCTCTGCGGGGATCCTCCTTGACGGCATCACGGCGCAGGCGTTACATGCAGGCTTGGTCCCGATCGGGATGCCGATCACCCTTCTCGAGGAGCAGCGTCCATGGCGAGGAAATCCGCAGCGGCACCCGCAGCCGCAAAGACCGCACGCAAAGGCCCGGCGCGCAAGCGTTCTGCGCCCCGGACGTCGACCCGCGCCAAGCCGGAAGCCGCAGCGAGTGCGATGCCCGGGTTCGGCGAGATGCCGAAAATGATGACGCCCGAGCAGGCGATCGACCTCTACAAGGCCAACGCCGCGCTCGCCCTCGACGTCATCAACACCGCGATCGAAGGCACGGCCAGGCTGCGCAGGAAGCAGTTCGAAGGGGAGGAGGAGGCCCGCGAGTTCCAGAAAAGGCACACGCGATCGGCCGTCGAGGCGCGCGATGCGCAGAGCCTGATGATGGCGGGGCAGGGTGCGGCCCAGGAGGCCGTCGAGAAATCGATGCACTACTGGGGCGAGATGTTCGATCTGATCGTCGAGATCCAGAAGCGCCTGTTCTCGCTGATGGAGGAGCAGATGGAAGACGTGCCCGGCGTCAAGGAGAGCAAGGCGGCGATGGCGATGCTCCCCGATCTGCGGCAGATGCAGAAGGTCGTGTCGGCGATGCAGGGCGTCGTTTCGTCCGGGGGGTCGGCGTTCGAGACCATGCAGCGCGTGATGGGCGATTTTGCGAAGATGGCGCAGGGCTCGATGCCCGGTGCGCAGCGCTGACGCGATCGGCGCGCGAACTCGGCGGCGAGAACGCTGGTCTACATCGTGTGCCCGGTGCTGGCGAGCGGTGGCGTGCCGATCGGCGTGCGTGTGCAGAACATGCACGCACACTGATCGCACCGATGGGCGCGGGCAGGCCGCGCGCCGGCTCGCGGCTGGGAACGGCGTGGATTGGTGCCCAGGGCGGGGGTCGAACCCGCACGACCTTTCGGTCCAGGAATTTTAAGTCCCTTGTGTCTACCAGTTTCACCACCCGGGCAGTGCGCCCTGGATTGTAGCGGGCGTCGGCCGCGATTCGGCCACGAGGGTGTGTCAGCATGCGAATGCCGCATTCCGATCACGACGTCAACAAGAGGAGTTCTGCGATGAAAGCGTTTTCCAGGTCGACCGCGGCTGCGTTGTCCGCGTGGTCCCTTGCCGTCGTCCTCGGCATGGGGGTTTCGGCAGTGGCGTGTGCCGAGGATTTCCACGTCAAGCTCTCCGGCGCGCAGGAGGTTCCCCATGTGACGACCAACGGCTCGGCCGAGGGGACGATCACGATTGCGGACGACGGTGCGGTCAGCGGCGGCATCACGGTCACCGGCTTCACCCCGACGGCTGCGCACATCCACGAGGGCGTCGCCGGCAAGAACGGGCCGGTGATCGTTCCATTCACCAAGGAAGGCGACAAGTTCGTCGCGCCCGCGGGCGCCAAGCTGAATGCCCAGCAGATGGCGGCGCTCAAGGCCGGCGGCCTGTATGTCAACGTCCACAGCGCCGTGCATCCCGGCGGCGAGGTCCGGGCCCAGCTCAAGCCCTGACCTGACGCAAGATGACGTCTCCGCCGCGTGTCGCGTGGCGCGGCGGAGACCGCGCCGCGCTGCTGCGCCGGATGTTCGACGCGGCGATCGCCGCAGCGCAGCCCGCGCACTGCCTGCCGCCGCATCTGCCGCCACGACCGGCGGGACGCACGATCGTCGTTGGCGCCGGCAAGGCGTCGGCGGCGATGGCGCGCGCCTTCGAGGACCACTGGGCGGGCGACGTGACCGGCATCGTCGTCACCCGCTATGGCTACGCCGTTCCCTGCCGGAAAATCGAGATCGTCGAGGCTTCGCATCCGGTGCCCGATGCGGCCGGCATGGCTGCCGCGCGGCGCATCGTCGATCTCGTCGCGGGATTGCGCCCCGAGGACCTGGTCGTCTGCCTGATCTCGGGTGGCGGATCGGCGCTGCTTGCCCTGCCGCTCGACGGCCTGACGCTCGCCGACAAGCAGGGCGTCAATCGCTCGCTGCTTGCCTCGGGGGCCACCATCGGCGAAATGAACTGCGTGCGCAGGCACCTGTCGGCGATCAAGGGAGGCAGGCTCGGGGCGGCGTGCGATCCGGCGCAGGTCGTGACCCTGCTGATGTCCGACGTCCCGGGCGACGATCCGATCAACATCGCGTCGGGACCCACGGTGCCCGACCCGACCACCTGCGCCGACGCGCTCGACGTGCTGCGCAGGCACGCGCTCGACGTGCCGCCGGCGGTGATGCGCGTGCTCGAATCGGGCGCCGGAGAATCGGTGAAGCCGGGCGACCCGCGGCTTGCGCGCGCGAGCACGCGCATCATCGCCACGCCGCAGATGGCGCTCGAAGCCGCGGCCACGGTCGCGCGTGCTGCCGGCGTCGCGCCGCTGATTCTCGGCGACAGCATCGAGGGCGAGGCGCGGGAAGTGGGCACGGTGATGGCGGGGATCGCGCGACAGGTCGCGACCCACGGCCAGCCGATCGCGCCGCCCTGCGTGCTGTTGTCGGGTGGCGAGACGACGGTGACGGTCCGCGGCAGCGGACGGGGCGGCCGCAACGTCGAGTTCCTGCTGTCGCTCGCCATCGGGCTCGATGGGCGGTCCGGCATCCACGCGATTGCCGGGGACACCGACGGCGTCGATGGCCAGGAGGAAATCGCCGGCGCGCTGATCGCGCCCGATACGCTCGCGCGGGCGCGGGCGCGGGGCATCCGGCCGCGGGAGAGCCTTGCGAACAACGACGGCCACGGTTTCTTCGGCGCGCTCGGGGATGCCGTCGTCACCGGGCCCACGCTTACCAACGTCAACGACTTCCGCGCGATCATGGTCGCGCCGGAGCCCGGCGCCCCGGCAACGCGTGATGCCGGGGAGCGCCCCGTGGCGAAGCGCGAAACGAATTAGGGTCCGGTCGCCGGCCCGACGCCGATCGGCGGCGGCGCGAGGTTGACGATGCGTTTGAACAGGTTGTCGTACTCGGCTTCGGCCCGGGCGCCGAACAGCGGGTCGGCGTGCCCGGTGAATGCCGCATCGATCTCCATCCAGTCGCCGGGCGTCAGGTGCTCGCGCGCCATCGGGATCACCTTCTCCTCTTCGACGCGCATGTGGTCCCACTGGGACGCGACGTAGGTGGCGACGGCGTCGGCAAATGGCGCGAACTCCGCCGGGCCGCCCTGGCGGTAGCGCTCCAGCGCCTGCTCGAGGTCGCGGATCGCCCGTTCGCTCGCGCGGTGGTCGCTCTCCAGACGGTCGAGGACCGGCCCGGCCGCCGGATAGCGCTGCCGCAGGATCCTGAACAGGTACTGGTCTTCCTTGGGCTGATGGTAGCGTTCGGGGAAGGCGTCGATGTAGTAGACCATCGCGCCCAGCACGTCGAAGTTCGGGGCGCTGCCGTGGTCGCGGATGTCGCGGACCAGATAGAGCATCCCGTGGAGGACCGCGGCGAGCGAACGGTGCTCGTCGAGGATGACGTCGATCGCTTTCAACGGGCTCCCCTGAGGTGCATTATTTGTCTCAGATCAAGAAGATCCGAGTGCGCGCGCTCGACAATCATAGCGCGGTGATCATTGCGGTCACAATCCCGCCCGGCTGATCGCCACGATTCGACATCAACCCTGGGAGCAATCATGTTCAAGAATATCCTGGTGCCCAGCGACGGATCGTCGCTGTCGCAAAAGGCCGTCAAGGAAGCGATCGCCCTTGCCAAGGTCACCGGCGCCAAGCTCACCGCGCTCCACGTCTATCCGAAGTTCTCGGGCAGTCCGTACGGAACCTTCGGCCCCGCGGAGGACGTGCTCGAGGAAGCCCACGACCGGCAGGCGCGCGAGCAGGGCGACAAGCTCTTCGCCTCGATCGGGAAACAGGCCGAAGCGGCCGGCGTTTCCTTCGCTTCGGTACTGGTCGAGAGCAACGACGTGTGGAAGCAGATCATCTCGATCGCGAAGAAGAAGAAATGCGATCTCATCTGCATGGCGTCCCACGGCCGTCGCGGACTGTCCGGTGTCGTGCTGGGCAGCGAGACGCAAAAGGTGCTCACCCATACCGACATCCCGGTTCTGGTCCTGCGCTGAGGCGGTGCCGGCGCCCGGGTGCATGACCCGGACCGCCGGCCTCAGATGACACGCGAGTAGCGCGCCTGCTCGCGTGCCTCGCGCAGGTAGCGGTCGAACACCATCGCGACCGTGCGCACCAGCAGCCGGCCGCGCGGCGTCACGGCGATGCGTCGCGGCGAGACCTCGACCAGGCCGTCGCCGGCCAGCGGCTCGAGAGCCTCGAGTTCAGGGCCGAAATAGCGCCCGAAATCGATGCCGTGCGCTTCCCCGACGACGTCGAAGTCGACACCGAAGCTGCACATCAGCGCCTGGATCACGTCGCGGCGCAACAGGTCGTCCGCCGACAGGCGATAGCCGCGAAACTCGGGCAGCTGCCCCGCGTCGAGGCGCGCATAGTACTGGTCCAGCGTGCGGACGTTCTGGCTGTAGGTCGGGCCGATCTTGCCGATCGCGGAGATCCCGAACGCGAGCAGATCGCAGTCGGCGTGGGTCGAATAGCCCTGGAAATTGCGATGCAGCTCGCCGTTGCGCTGCGCCACGGCGAGCTCGTCGTCGGGCCGCGCGAAGTGATCCATTCCGATGTGGACATACCCGGCTGCGGTCAGGCGGTCGATCGCCAGCTCGAGGATCGCGAGCTTGGCTTCCGGCGGAGGCAGCTCCGCGACGGCGATGCGTCGCTGCGGCTTGAACAGGTGCGGGACGTGCGCATAGCTGTAGAGCGCGATGCGATCCGGGGCGGCGCTGATCACCTTGTCCAGCGTGACCCCGAAACCGGCCACCGTCTGGCGCGGCAGGCCGTAGATCAGGTCGGCATTGAGCGAGCGGAATCCTCGCGCTCGCGCGGCGTCGAGCACCGCAAGCGTCTCGGCCTCGCCCTGGATGCGGTTGACCGCCCGCTGCACGTCAGGATCGAAGTCCTGGATGCCGACGCTCATGCGGTTGAAACCCAGCTCGGCGAGCAGCGCGACCGTGTCGGCGTCGACCTTGCGGGGATCGATCTCGATCGAGCACTCCGCGTCGGCGTCGAACGCGAAATTGTCGCGCAGCAACCGGGTGAGCAGGGTCAGCTCGTCAGGCGACAGGAAGGTCGGCGTGCCGCCCCCCCAGTGCAGCTGCCTGACCGGAGAGGACGGGTCGACCTGCGCCGCCAGCATGCCGATCTCGTTCCCGAGGTAGCGCAGGTACTTCGCCGAGCGACTGCGGTCCTTGGTGATGACCTTGTTGCAGGCGCAGTAGAAGCAGATGGTGTTGCAAAAAGGCAAATGGACATAGAGCGAAAGTGGCTGCGATGGCCCGGCCGCACGGCGCTCGCGCAGCGCCTGCTGGAATTCGGCCGGACCGAAGGCGTCGGTGAAGCGGTCGGCCGTCGGGTACGATGTGTAGCGCGGGCCCAGCCCGTCGTATTTGCGGACGAGGTCCGCGTCGAAGGAAAGGGTGCCGGGCCGGTCGTCGAGTACGGGAGCGTCCATGGGGTCGATGCTGCCGGGGCCCGGAAACTGTTGCATTGAGGGAGATCAACCACCGATGGAAGCTCCGGGGTTGGCCAATCGTTGATTTTAGTCAAAGGAACCGTTGACCGAATCTAATAACTTTACCTACGACATACGCGTAGTGTAAACACCTATCAAGCACGTATCATGGGAATCGAAAGATCTGACAATCAGCCAAGCAGGCCAGGAGCACGGCAATGAAATCGAATGGCGCATGGTGTCGCCCGGAGAACTCGCTCCCGGAGCGGCAGGATCAATCTACTCGAAGGGGGTTGCTCATGCAGCGAGGCAAGTTTACGACATTCATCGCAGGACTCGGGTTGGCGGCCGGGGCCCTGTTGCTGCCGGGAAGCGCGCAGGCAGTGCCGAGCTTCGCACGCCAGACGGGATTCGCCTGCGAAGCCTGCCATACGGTGTTTCCCGAGCTGACGCCCTACGGGCGGCGCTTCAAGCTCAACGGCTACACGGTGGACAACCTGCCACAGGTGAGCGGGATCACCCCGACCAAGGAGGAGACGCTGGTGCTGAACCAGCTGCCGCCGCTGTCGTTCATGTTCCAGGCCTCCTATACCAAGACCAAGTCGGCGATGCCCGACACCGCCCTTCCCGGTGAGCTCGCGAAGAACGGCCAGGTACTGTTCCCGCAGCAGGCGAGCCTGTTCTACGCCGGACGGATCGCGCCCAACCTCGGCGCGTTCGTGCAGATGACCTACGACGGTGCCGCCGGCCAGTTCGGCT
>DATGDG010000366.1:0-6364 GCA_035311025.1 Casimicrobiaceae bacterium | reverse complement strand
ACCGACAAGACCCCGGTTCCGATGGGTACCGGGACTCCGGCCCGCCGCAGCCGCGTGGTGTTGCTGCTGCATGGCCTGTGCAGCTCGGCCCTCGAGGTGCGGCAGTTCGCTCGCCTGCTGCGCGAGCAGGGTTTCGTCGTGACGACGCTGACCCTCTCGGGATACACGGCGCCCGAGGCCGATGCCGCGGGCGCATCGACACCCGCGGATCACCGGCGATGGATCGCCGACTGTGTCCGCGAAGTGGACCGTCTCGCCGGGTTGCACGATGAAGTCGCGCTCTGCGGCGTGAGCCTCGGCGCAACCCTGGCACTGGCGGTGGCGGCGGAGCGGCCGGCGATCATCCGCGGGCTTTCCCTCATCTCGACGACCATCTTCTTCGACGGCTGGAACGTCTCGCGCTGGCGCTTTCTGCTGCCGTTGGCCTACTGGACGCCGCTCGGGCGCCTCTACCGCTATCGCGAAACGCCACCGTATGGCGTGAAGAATCCACGAGTGCGGGCGTGGATCGCCGCGGAACTCGAGCGGGGCCGCCTGTCGTCGGCCGGTGCGTCCACGATACCGACGACGAGCCTGCGCGAGGCCGCACGCCTCATTCGCCACGTGAAGCGCAATCTCGCCCGGGTCCGGATGCCGGTGCTGATGATCCACGCACGGGAAGACGACGTCGCGAGCCTCGAGAACGTGCGCTTCGTCGCCCGGCGGCTGGGGACGACGACGTTCCGCGAATTCATCGTTGCCGACAGCTACCACATGATCACGCTCGACAACGATCGCGATCGTGCGGCAACGAAGACCGTGCAGTTTTTCAACCGTGCCACGGACCTGCTGGCCAATGAGCCGGCAGGCGCGGCGTGATCCGTTTCGCGGTGTGTTCGACCGCGACGCGGCAACAGAGGAGAGCAGCAAAATGGACGCGACGTTCGAGAAGGTGAAGGCACTGATGGTCAAGGAGTTCGAGATCCCGGCCGAAAGCATCACACCGGAGACGGAGTTGACTTCGCTCGGCGTCGATTCTCTCGCCGCACTGGAGTTCGTCTTCGCGCTCGAGGACGCCTTCGGCGTGACGATGGGAACCGACACGGACCTTCGCGGAGGCAAGGTGCAGGATGTCGTCGCGGCGGTCGATGCCGCGCTGGCCGAGCAATCGCGGTTGCCCGCCGCCGCCTGAGTGCTCTAATGCGTCGTGTCGCAATCACGGGCCTCGGCGCGATCACCGCGATCGGCAATTCGCCCGAGGCGACGTTCGAAAGTGCTCTCGCCGCGCGCTCGGGCGTCCGGAAGGCGCCGGAATGGGCCGTGTCGCCCGTTCCCCCGCTCGCCGCCAGCGCTGCCTTCGACCCCGGCTGGGTCAAGCTGCGCCAGCGAACCGCACCGATGGACCGCGCGACGGCCATGGCCGTGGCGGCGGCCCGCCAGGCGATCGAGGATTCTGGCGGGGGCCTTGCGACCGGCCTCGACCGCACGGGCATCTACTGGGGCACCGGGATGGGCGCGGCCGGGACGCTCGAGGATGCCTACCAGGGTGTCTTCGAGGGACGCAGTTGGCGGATCAAGCCGACGATGGTGGTCACCGCGATGAACAACGCCGCGGTCGCGCAGATCTCGCTCGAGTTCGGCATCACCGGGCCGACGCTGACCTATTCGGTTGCCTGCGCCTCGTCGGCGGTTGCCATCGGGGAGGCGCTGCGCGCCATCCGCTACGGGATCGTCGACTGCGCGATCGTCGGCGGTTCCGAAGCTCCCCTGACACGGGGCACGCTCTGCGCGTGGTCGGCGCTGCGGGCGCTGGCGGCGCCGGATCCGATCGACGCGGCGCGCTCGTGCAAGCCCTTTGCCACCGATCGCTCGGGTTTCGTCCTCGGCGAGGGGGCCGGTGCGCTGGTGCTCGAGGCCGCCGACCGCGCGCGTGCGCGCGGCGCCCGCATCTATGGCGAGCTGGCCGGATACGGGACCGCCAGCGATGCGGCCCACATTGCGGATCCCTCCAGCGACGGCCAGGCGCGCGCCATCCGCGCGGCACTGACGGACGCAGACGTCGATCCTGCCGACGTCGGCTATATTAATGCCCATGGAACAGCGACGATCACCGGCGACCGCGTCGAGACGGCGTCGATCCGGCAGGCTTTCGGGGAACACGCGGACGCGATTGCCGTGAGCTCGACCAAGGCGCTGCACGGCCACGTCATGGGCGCCACCGGCGCCATCGAAATGATCATTGCCACGCTCGCACTGCACCGGCGCTGCGTGCCACCCACCGCCCACCTCGACCACCCGGACCCGGACCTCGATCTCGATTTCGTCGCCGACGGACCGCGGCGTGACCTTGCGTTGCGCGCAGTGGCCTCGAACTCGTTCGCCTTTGGCGGCACGAACGCCGTGCTGGTCGCGCTCGACCCGGCGGCACGCCTGCGGCCCGCGACCTCGTGACCCTGTCTTGCGCATCCTGGTCGTAGAGGACGATTCGCTGCTGGCCGACGGGCTGGTCAGCCTGCTGTCCCGCGCCGGTCATGCAGTCGAGCACGCCGCATCGGGTCGCCTCGCCGACTCGCTGCTCGAGCGGGAATCCTACGATCTCGTCGTGCTCGACGTGGGACTGCCCGACATCGACGGCTTCGAAGTCCTGCGCCGCCTGCGGGCGCGACGCTCGCCCGCCAGCGTGCTGGTGCTGACCGCGCGCGATGCGATCGACGACCGCGTGCGCGGGCTCGACCTCGGCGCCGACGACTACCTCACCAAGCCGTTCTCGGTCACCGAGTTCGAGGCCCGGGTCCGCGCGCTTCTCCGCCGCAACGTACCGGCGGAGGCGCGCTGGTCGATCGCAGGCCTGTCCGTGGACCTCGCTGCCAAGCGGGTCAAAGTGCACGACAAGCCGGTCGAGCTCACCCCGCGCGAGTGGGCACTGCTCGAGCTCTTTCTCCGCCGGCCCGGCTACGTGCTGAGCAAGAGCCAGATCGCCGAGAGCCTGTTCAGCTTCGACGAGCACCTGTCGCCCAATGCGATCGAGGTGCACGTCTCCCGGCTGCGGTCCAAGATCGAGCCCGCCGGTGTGCACATCCGGACGGTGCGCGGCTTCGGCTACATGTGGGACGCCGGCGATGAATGAGCGGCCCGCGCCGCGGACGAGCATCCGCCGGCGGCTGCTCCTGTTCCTGATCGCGTCGCTGCTGCTGATGGTCGGCGGCGCCTCTTTCGTGAGCTACTGGGTCGGGATGCAGTCGGCCAGCGATGCCTACGACCGCGCGCTGCTCGATCCTGTCATCGACATTGCCGAGAACATCAAGGTCGATGCGTCCGGAGCGCACGTCGACCTTCCCCGGAAGGCGGTCGACGCACTGGTCTACGACCACGTCGACAAGGTGTTCTTCCAGGTCCGCGCGGACAGCGGTCGCATCGTCGACGGCATCGATGACTTGCCGCCCCCTCCCGTCAATCCCGCACCCGAACAGCACCTCTTCTTCGACGGCGTCTATCACGGTGAACCGGTGCGCATCGCTGCCCTGAGAGCACCGGGCGGCTTTGTCGTCCAGGTTGGCGAAACGCTCCACAAGCGGAACCGGCTGGTGAAGGAGATCCTCCTGGCTGGGCTGATTCCGACGCTGCTGGTGGCTGGCGTGTCGATCGCGCTGGCATGGGCCGGTGTCGCCCGGGGCCTGCAGCCGCTCGAGCGCGTTCGCAAGCACCTGCTCGGCCGTCCCTCCGGCGACCTGAGCGCCATCCCCGACACCGAGGCGCCGATCGAGATTCTCCCCGTCGTCGACGCGTTCAATCGCCTGCTCGGCCAGCTGCGCCAGGCCAACGAGCTGCAGCAGCGCTTTCTGGAGAACGCAGCCCACCAGCTGCGCACGCCGCTGGCAGGGCTGCAGATGCACCTGGAGTTGCTGTCGCGGCGCGATCTGCCTGCAGACGCCCGGGCGGAAGTCGAGCGCATGCACGGCGCGACCAGCCGTGCCGGGCACCTCGCGACCCAGCTCCTCGCCCTGGCGCGCGCGGAAAGCACGTCCGACCGCGGCAGGCCGCCCGAACCGATCAACCTGATGACCGTTGCCGATGCGGCCGCGCATCGCTGGGCACCCAAGGCGATCGCGCAGGACATCGATCTTGGCTTCGTGCTCGAGCCGGCGCTGATCCTGGGCGACGCGCTGCTAATTCCCGAAATGCTCGACAATCTGATCGACAACGCGCTTCGGTACACACCTTCCGGCGGGGCGGTCACCGTGACGAGCGGGCAACGCGAAGGCACGCCGTTCCTCTGTGTCGACGACACCGGTCCGGGCATACCCGCGGTGGACCGGGACAGAGTGATGGAACGCTTCTATCGACTGCCGGGCACGGCGGGCAACGGGTCGGGCCTCGGTCTTGCGATCGTCAAGGAGATCGCCGACCGCCATGGTGCCAGGATCGAGATCTCCACACCCGGCGAATCCGGCGGCACCCGGGTGCGGGTCGAATTCCCGCAACGGGGTCGGATCGCTGCGTAAGTCCTGCCGTCGATCAAGCGTCCGCGTCTTCGCACCGGCGGCCGGGTAAGGCGTCGCGGTTCGTTGCGGACCCTCGCGGCCACCGGTCATTGTCTCGACGTGCTCCCCATCGGGTCGCGCAGGCTGTCGCGAAACGCGAAGACAGCCACGCGGCCGTCGCCCCAGCATCGATACCCGGTTGCGCCTCGATGGCGCCGGCCCGCAAATGGACTGATCGGCCCAGCCGGAAGCAATGCAGGCTGCGGTTGACCGTCGTCAATGTCGCGCCGGCCGGTTGGGTGCAGGATGAAAATCGATCGGAAACCTCGCGACAGGACATTGCAATGGACATCGGTCAGCAGCTTTCACGCAGTCACGACATCTCGACCAAGGTGTCGATCCTCTTCAGAAAGCGCGCGCAGACGGCACAGGAGCAGTTCACCGAGCACCTCAAGAAGGCGTACGAGGAGAACGGTGTCGGTGAGCTGTGGACCAATCCGGGAGCGGCGGCGAAGGTCTGGACCGACTGGTACAGCTATGCGGCCGATGCCGGCCAGCGGTCGATCCTGTTCTGGGACACCATCCGCCAGCGCGGCAACGCTTTCCTCGAGCGCGCCCGCGAAGGCCTGCCGCCGGTCCTGCACTTCGCCTACGAAACGGTGGTCGATGGCCGCAAGCTCAAGCGGCCGGTCAACTATGCGCTGGTGCGGATCGTTCCGCCCGAAGGCGTGATCGTCGATCCGAAGCGCCGGCCCTACATCATCATCGATCCACGCGCGGGCCACGGCCCGGGAATCGGCGGCTTCAAGGACGACTCGCAGGTCGGCGTCGCGCTACGCGAAGGGCATCCGGTCTATTTCGTCATCTTCTTCCGCGATCCCGAACCGGGGCAGACGCTGCTCGACGTCTGCGAGGCCGAAAAGGAGTTCGTGCACAAGGTGCGCGAGCTCCATCCCGACAGTGCAAAGCCCGCGATCGTCGGCAACTGCCAGGGCGGATGGGCGGCGATGATGCTCGCGGCAGCCGATCCCGACGACACCGGACCGATCGTGATCAACGGCGCGCCGATGTCGTACTGGGGTGGTGCGTGGCAGGAGGGCGCGGGGGACAATCCGATGCGCTACGCGGGGGGCATGCTGGGCGGCACATGGCTGGCCTCGCTCACTTCGGACCTCGGTAATGGCACGTTCGACGGCGCCCATCTGGTGGAGAACTTCGAGAATCTCAATCCGGCGAACACGTTCTGGGACAAGTACTACCACCTGTACGCGAACGTCGATACCGAGCCGCCGCGCTTTCTCGAGTTCGAACGCTGGTGGGGCGGTTTCTACCTGATGAACAAGGAAGAAATCGAGTGGATCACGCGGAACCTGTTCGTCGGCAACAAGCTGTGGTCGGGCGACACCAAGTCGATCACCGGCGAGGCATTCGACCTGCGCGACATCAAGGCGCCGATCATCCTGTTCGCGTCGATGGGCGACAACATCACGCCCCCGCAGCAGGCCTTCAACTGGGTCGCGGACATCTACGGCTCGACCGACGAGATCAAGGCACGCGGGCAGGTGATCGTCGGGCTGGTGCACGAGAACATCGGCCACCTCGGCATCTTCGTGTCGGGCAAGGTCGCGAAGAAGGAGCACGCGCAGATCGTGTCGGTGCTGAAGTCGATCGAGGCGCTGCCGCCGGGGCTTTACGGGATGTCGATCAACGAGAGCCGGGGCGCCGACGGCAAGCCGGTCTACGAGGTCGAGTTCCGCGAGCATCGCCTCGAGGACCTTGCGGCCCGGATGAACCGCTTCGAGCGCGCCGACGAGAAGCCGTTCGAGGCCGTCGCCGAGATCTCGGAGTTCAACCAGCGCGCTTACGAGCTCTTCATGCAGCCGCTGATCCAGTCGACGTCGAAC
>DATGDG010000365.1:0-4544 GCA_035311025.1 Casimicrobiaceae bacterium | reverse complement strand
ATCAAGGCTGAGCGCAGGCGGTTCCTGCGCGGCGCAGGAACGCTCGGCGCAGGTGCGCTGCTCGGCTCGACTGCGCTGCGTGCAGTGGCAAACAACTCCTACATGCTGCCGATCGGCAACGGCGAGCGGCCGGTCGTCCAGTACCCGCAGAAGCGCCCGCTGGTCGTGCTGACCAGCCGCCCGCCGCAGCTCGAGACCCCGTTCGAGGTGTTCAACGAGGGCGTCGTGACGCCGAACGACGCGTTCTTCGTCCGCTACCACCTCGCCGGCGTGCCGACCAGCATCGACCTCGACAGTTTCCGGATCAACATCAAGGGCGCGGTCGACACGCCGATCTCCCTTTCGGTCGACGAGCTCAAGCGCTTCCAGTGGACCGAGTACTACGCGGTCAACCAGTGCTCGGGCAACAGCCGCGGGCTGTTCGAGCCGCGGGTGGCCGGCGGGCAGCTCGCCAACGGCGCGATGGGCAATGCCAAGTGGCGTGGCGTGCCGCTGAAGAACATCCTCGACAAGGCCGGCGTGCAGAAGGGTGCGAAGCAGGTCACGTTCGGCGGCGTCGACGGGCCGGTGCTCCCGACAACCCCGGACTTCGCCAAGGCGCTCGACGTCGATCACGCGATGGACGGCGAGGTGATGATCGCCTACCAGATGAACGACGCCGACCTGCCGATGCTGAACGGCTATCCGGTGCGCCTGATCGTCCCCGGGTACTACGGCACCTACTGGGTCAAGCACCTGAACGAGATCACGGTCATCGACGACACGCTGAAGAACTTCTGGATGGGCACCGCCTACCGGATTCCCGACAACACCTGTGCCTGCACGCCTCCCGGCAAGCTGCCCGACAAGTGGCGGCCGATCGGCCAGTTCGACGTCCGCTCGTTCATCACCAGCGTCAAGGACGGTGCCAAGGTCCCGGCCGGCAAGCCGTTCACCATCCGCGGCATCGCCTTCGATGCCGGCTACGGCATCCGCGACGTCGAGGTGTCGACCGACGACGGCCGCAGCTGGCACGAGGCGCAGCTCGGCAAGGACCTGGGCAAGTACTCGTTCCGCGAGTGGCACGCCACGGTGACGCTGCCGCCGGGCGCAGGGACGCTGAAGGTCCGCGCCGTCAACGGCATCGGCCAGTCGCAGCCGTCGGAGCCCCTGTGGAACCCGGCCGGCTACATGCGCAACGTCGTCGAGACGACACGCGTCCAAGCCGCCTGAGGGGAGCGAACATCATGACCAAGAACCGCATCCGCACCCTCGTCGCCGGCGTCGCGGCGCTGCTCGCCGCCTCTGCGGTGGGCGCCGCAGGGCTGACGGTCCAGTTGCCGCCCGAGACGGCCGACTTCAAGCGGGGCCCGGGCGTCGAGTATGCCGAGAGGAACTGCAAGACCTGCCACTCGGCCGACTACATCAAGACCCAGCCTTCCGGCAAGCCGTTCGCGTTCTGGAAGGTCGAGGTCGAGAAGATGAAGAAGCTCTACGGCGCCAACATCGCTGACGCCGACATCGACCCGATCGCCAAGTACCTGACGAAGGAATACGGCGACGGAAAGTAGCGCGGTCACGCCGCGACGGCGCCCCTCCCGCACGCGGAAGGGGCGTCTTGTCTTCACGCCTCCCTTCGGCGCCTTCGGGACCCGGGAGAGAACGCCGGCGCCCGGGCCTGCCGTCAGAGCCGATGCGTCATGTCGGTGACGGCGAGGCTTCGCCATGCGGGATCGCCGCGCGAGAGCAGCAGCACCTTGAACATCTCGCCCATCTCCGCGGGCGAGATCAGCTTTTGCACCGCCGCGGTCTCGCGCAGGTAGGCAACCGATTCGGGCGCACCGGTCGCCGCGAGCAGGTCGAGGATCCCGCAGCCCAGCAGGAACGACGCCTGGGTCGCGAAGCCTGCGACACGCAGTCCCGCCCCCTCGGCCGCTTCCGCGACCGCGGTGAAATCGACGTGCGCAGTGAGATCCGACAGGCCTGGCCACAAGAACGGATCGGCGTGCGAGTGGTGCCGGTAATGCCCGATCAGCGTGCCCTCGCTGCGCTGCGGGTGGTAGTACTCGGCCCGCGGAAAGCCGTAATCGACGACCATCATCGCCCCCGAGCGCAGCCGGCGCGCCAGCGTCGCGACGAGAGCTTCGGCAGCCGGGTTGATCTCGCTCACGTAGTCCCCCTCGGCCGGGAACCGCGCCCGGGCGAGGGCGAGCAGGCGCGGATCCGCCAGCGGGCGTTCGTCCCACACCAGCGCCTCGCCCTTCCAGGCGACGCCTCGCTCGTACCACGCCCCGCCGCGCCGCGCGACGACCCGCGGCGCGACCGCGTCGAGCACCTCGTTCATGACGACGGCGCCTTCGATCTCCTGCGGCAGACGATCGAGCCATTCGACGGCAGCCGCTTCGCCGGGTGCGAGGTTCACGATCGTGTCGCCCTGCCTCTGGCGCAGATCGGGACTGACCTCGAGGATCGAGTAGACGAACGATCCGGACGGCGATGGGCCGCCGCATCGCGCCAGCGCGTTCAGGATCGAGGCCGCGAGCGCCCCGCTGCCGGCGCCCAGTTCGACGATGCGCTGCGTGCCCGTCGCCTGCAGGGTCGCGTGCAGCTGGTGCGCAAGCGCCGCGCCGTAGAGGGGGGTGAGCTCGGGGCCGGTGACGAAATCCCCCGCTGCACCGAACTTGCGCGCGCCCGCGACGTAATACCCGAGCGAAGGCGCATAGAGCACGATCTCCATGTAGCGGGCGAACGTGATGAAGCCGCCGCCATCGGCGATCTCCTCGCGCAGTGCGGCGACGACGCGGGCGCTGTGCTCGAGCGCGGCAGCATCGGGCAGGGGCAGGGACGGCGCGGGTCTGGTCATGGGCGCGATCGCGCGACTATGCTAGATTCGCAGGGAGTCTAATCGACCTGCAGTCTCGGAAAGGCGGGGCGTGGAGAACAGCGTCGTATTGATCACCGGCGGCGCGAAGCGCGTGGGCGCGGCGATCTGCCGGCGCCTGCACCGGGCCGGCGCGTCGATCATGCTGCATTTCCGCGCGTCGGCAGGGGAAGCGCGTCTGCTGCAGGCGGAACTCAACCACGTCCGCCCCGACTCGGTGGCGCTGATCCAGGCCGATCTGCTCGACGTCGCCAAGCTGCCGTCGCTGGTCGAGCAGACCCTGCAGACCTTCGGCAAGCTCGACGCGCTGGTCAACAACGCCTCGACGTTCTATCCGACCGCCGTCGGCGAGATCGCTCCCGCCGACTGGAACGACCTGATCGGCACCAACCTCCAGGCGCCGCTGTTCCTGTCGCAGGCCGCAGCAACCGCGCTGCGCAAGTCGCAGGGCGCGATCGTGAACATCACCGACATCCATGCCGAGCGGCCGTTGAAGAGCTACGTCGTCTATTCGATCGCCAAGGCGGGCCTCGAAGGGCTCACGCGCTCGCTCGCCCGCGAACTCGCGCCCGAGGTCCGCGTCAACGCGATCGCTCCCGGTCCGATCCTATGGCCCGACGCCGACGTGTTCGACGAGCTCGCGCGCCAGCGCATCATTTCGCACACGCCGCTGCGCCGCGAGGGAACGCCGGACGACGTCGCCAAGGCGGTTCACTTCCTGCTCGCCGACGCGCCCTACGTCACCGGCGAGACGATCAACGTCGACGGCGGGCGCAATATCGCGATGTGATCCGCGCCGCGGCCCCTTCGCGGGTCACGCGGTCCCGCCCGCTGCGGCGCCGCGCTTCGCGGCCACCCTTGCCGCCAGCCGCTCCAGATAGGGATCGACGATGCCGTGGGTGACCAGCGCGACCCGCGTGCGCTCCAGGTAGTCGGCCGACGATCCGAACGCCCCGCGGGCGCGCGCAACGACCTCGGCCTGCGCGTCGATCGTCAGCTTGCCCGCGTACTGCGAATGATCGCGCCTGACGACGAACCCGAGTGCGATCAGCTGCCTGCCGCCGCAGTCGACGCCGAGCCATCGCGGCGCATAGGCGCCGGTCACCATCTCCCGGCGCCACAGCAGGCGGAGCTCGTCCAGCGCCTGCGCAGCCGGGAGCCGGTAGACGACGCCGCGGCAGGATCCGCCCCGATCGAGCCCGAGAACGAGTCCCGGCGCGTCAGGCGTTCCGCGGGAGGCGAGCGACCAGATGCAGAACCGACGATGCAAGCCGTGCAGGCCGGCGATCCGCGCCTCGACGAAAGGGAACAGGGGGTTCCACAGCAGCGACCCGTAGGCGAACACCCACCACCCGGCCCCCGCGGGTTTCGCGGCGAGGGTCGCCTTCATCGACGCCTCCAGCTCCGCATCGGTCAGCGTATGGTGGGCCGGCAGCGCCTCGACGTAGACGGCGCGCATGCGCCCCTGTTCGAGATCGCGCCGCGACAGCGTCATCGCTCGTCGATGTCGCGCAGGTCGCGCGCGAGCCTCTGCAGCTCGACCTTGGCCTTGCGCCTTTGCGCCCCGCCCGACTTGCCGTGCGCGCCGCCCTTGCCCAGCAGCGGCGAGCGGGCCACCGGATTGCGCGGCTTCACCTGCGCGAGCGTTGCGGGCTGCACGTGGCGCTTCGCGCGCTTCACTCCC
>DATGDG010000364.1:0-1586 GCA_035311025.1 Casimicrobiaceae bacterium | reverse complement strand
GCGTGCAATGCATAATTCCCCGAGCGCGTTGCCGCGGACGACTCGCCGCTGCCTCTGGCGTTGCCCAGCAGTGCGCGGATTTCATAGAGCTCCACGCCGTCCTCGAGCAGCGGGACGCGATAGCGCATGTAGCCGGACTGGGCGGCGAGCTCCGGCGTCGACTCGAGGGAATTGGTCAGGATGCGAACGCGCACGCCGCGCTTGCGCAGGTCCTTGAACAGCTCCATCCCATCTTTCCCCGGTATGAGGAAAGGCGTGACCATCAGCAGTTCAGAACGCACGGCCGCCGCGGCATCGGCCACGGTCCGGTGCATCAGCTCGCCGACGATCTCCCCTTTTTCGACGCGTTTCTTGTCGGGGCTGTCATAGACCACCTGCGCGTTCGCCCACACCAGTGGCAACCTGCCGGACAGCATCCCGGCCAGTGGCTCGCCGCTTGCGACCCGGCTCGCGTAATCGGTCCCGTCCGCCTTCAACTGCCGGCGATGTTCGTCCAGGGTCTTGCGGTAGGCATCCAGGGCAGCATCCGAGTGTCTTCCGTCGCCGAGTCCGGCAACGGGGATCGCGAGAGCGCTGTTCCAGAAATCGTCGAAGGTCCGGGAGAGGTTCTTGACGATCGGGCCCGCCGCAAAGACGTCGTCGTCCCCGAACTGCGAGTCGGGGTCGACCTGAAAGTATTGATCGCCGATGTTGCGTCCACCGACGAGGGCGATCGCGTTATCGACGACCAGCAGCTTGTTGTGCATCCGGTAATCGAGCCGCGACGCATTGAACGCGAATTCGACGGCACGAATCAGCTCGGCATGGCCCCGATAGACGAACGGATTGAAGATCCGGATGTCGATTTTCGGATGGGCGCTCAGCGCCGCGATCTGTCCATCGCCTTCGAGCGTGTCTCCGTCGTCGATCAGCACGCGTACCCGCACTCCGCGGTCGGCCGCGCGCAGCAGGGCGTCGGTCAGCAGCTGGCCGGTCTCGTCCTGCCGGAAGATGAAATACTCGAGATCGAGGGTCCGTTCGGCCGCATTGATCATCTGCGCCCGGGCCAGGAAGCCGTCGACGCCCACCGACAGCAGGCGGAACGCGGATTTCCCGCCGTGCGCGGACGCCGCGCCATCGAACTGCCGGCCAAGCCGCGTCTGCTCGGGTTGCGCCAGCGCCATCGACGTCGTCCTCGGAAAGTCGGCCCCCGGGGGCAACATTGCGCACCCGACCGCGAGCATGGCGACAAGGCCGAACGCCACCAAGCGCATCGCCCGGCCGATCGAGGTCATCGTCGGATTCCACCGCGACGGGGGCCGCAGTCCATCACGTCTGTTCGAGGGGTCCGCGAACGGTGACGGCGCATTCATTGGCACAATGTCCCGGGCGACACGAATACCTCGCGCGTGATCGCCTTCGCCTGCGACACCCCGTTCACCGTGTACGCGAAGATCCCGTTCGCGCCGTCGCTGAACGTGAACGTCGCCGTCCCCACCGCCGTCCGCGTCACCTGCGCCGGGTCGAACGGCACCGCGCTGAACGCCGGTCCCGTCGTCCGGTACAGCGTCCCCGTGAACACCCCCGCGCTGCTCGCGGTGGCCGTC
>DATGDG010000363.1:0-7437 GCA_035311025.1 Casimicrobiaceae bacterium | reverse complement strand
AAACGATCGCCCAGCGCCGCTTGCCGAGCCTCGCGGCCTCCGGCACCAGCATCGCGGTCTGCATGTAGGTCGACGCGCGCAGCCGGAACGTGTACCGGTTGCCGTTTTCCCAGACGATCTTGTCGGTCAGCGGCTCGGCGGCGAGGAACGGGATCTTCCGCTGGTTCGCGAGATCGGCGACGGCGAGGCCGACATTCGAGGGAAACGTCCCCATCAGCATCGCGACCTTCTCGCGCGTGACGAGCTCCTCGGCGACGCGGACCGCGTCGCCCGGAACGCCGTTGTCGTCGCGCGACACGACCTCGATCCTGCGGCCCAGCACGCCGCCCGCTGCGTTGACCTCGTCGACCGCGAGCTCCATGCCCTTGCGGTAGGGGTCGAGGAAGGCCGGGAACTGCTTGTAGCTGTTGAGCTCGCCCAGCTTGATCGTCTGCGCGGACGCAGTCTGTGCGACGGACGCGATGAAGGCGAGCGTGACGGCAACGGCTGCGATGAAGCGGGACATTCGATCTCCGGTCACAAGGCTTTTCCCCTCGCGGGGTCCATGGGGTCGCCCGGGCGGCGGCGTTTCGCGCCGACCTGTCCGGCCGTTGCGCGGCTGCGGGTGGCTGCGGGTGGGCGGGTGAGGGCAGATGTTAGCAAATCGAGCGGTGGCTTCCGGGTGGATCGCGCGGTTGCGCGAAGCTCCGGGGCCGTGGCTGTAAAATGACAACCGATCGGGTGGGCACCGCGCGGCGCGGATGCCACGGCGTCGCCGGTCCCGCCGTCTCACCGCTCCCGCCATGCTGAACCTCGCCCACGGACTCACTTTCGCCGACCTCTACACGGCGCAAGGCGCCGCCAGGATCGATTCGCTGTTCGTCGGGCACCTCGCGGCTGCCGACCGCGCGCTCGCCGGTCGGCTCGCCGCCGCGCGGGCCGACCCCGCGGCACTCGCCGCGAAAGATGAGTCGACGCTGCTGGTCGCCATCGCCCCCCATCTGGAAGACTTCATCGCGGATCTGTTCGGAGTCGGCGCGGCGGTTCGCGCGCTGGAAGCCCGGCACCACGAGCTCGCGCCGCTCTATGCAGTCAAACGCCAGTTCGTCCAGCGCAAGGCCATGAATGCGTACAAGGCGGACGCGGCGGAGCAATTCGATCCGCTGGCATTGCGCGTGGAGATCGATGGACTTGTCGGTCGTTACGACGACGTCCCCGCCTTCGAGTTCGCGTTCGCGGAGGCGGTCACGCGCTGGCAGGAGGACGAGGCGGCGAACGCCGATGCGCTCGACGCGGCGATGCGCTACGCGGCCTGGGCGGCCCACACCGTCGCGGGCCGGGCTGCCCACCGCAAAGGCGTGCTGTTCCGCGCTCCGCGCAAGCTCGACATCCAGCATCTGGTCCCGGTCGAAGCGATCGCGCAGGGCGGCGTGGCCGCGCTGCAGCTGTCGGAATCGCACGAACTGCGGCGGCGCGACGGCTTCGCGCTGACCGATCGCGGCACGGACCTGGTCGGTGCGCTCGACCAGGCGCATTACTGCATCTGGTGCCACGAACAGGGAAAGGACTCCTGTGCGCGGGGCCTCCCCGAGAAACGTCCGCAGCCGTCCACGGTCGCGCCGGAGACCGAGAGGGTCGGCTGCGGGATCGCTGCGGCGCAGCCAGGCAACCCGTTCAAGAAGTCGGCGTTCGGCGTGACGCTTGCCGGATGCCCGCTGGAAGAGCGGATATCGGAGTTCCACAAGCTGCGCGCAGCGGGCTGGCCGGTGGGGGCGCTGGCGATGATCTGCGTCGACAACCCGATGGTCGCGGCAACGGGCCACCGGATCTGCAACGACTGCATGAAGGCCTGCATCTACCAGAAGCAGGACCCGGTCGACATTCCGCAATCGGAAACGCGGCTGCTGAAGGACGTGCTGGCGCTGCCCTGGGGCTTCGAGATCTATTCGCTGCTGACGCGCTGGAATCCGCTCAATCTGCGCCGCCCCTGCCCGCTGCCGCGCAGTGGCAAGCGCGTGCTCGTCGTGGGCCAGGGGCCCGCGGGATTCACCCTCGCGCACCACCTGCTCAACGATGGGCACACGGTCGTCGCGATCGACGGCCTGAAGATCGAGCCGCTGCCGCCCGCGCTGTCCGGGGTGGAGGCGGACGGGGGCCGCATGGCCTTCTCCCCCATCGAGGATTTCGGGTTGCTGACCGAGCCTCTCGACGATCGGGTGATGGCAGGCTTCGGCGGCGTCGCCGAATACGGGATCACCGTCCGCTGGGACAAGAATTTCCTCAAGGTCGTCCGGCTGCTGCTCGAGCGCCGGGCGGGCTACGCGCTCTACGGCGGCGTGCGCTTCGGAGGAACCCTCGATGCTGAAGGCGCCTTTGCCCTCGGGTTCGACCATGTCGCGCTGGCCGCGGGTGCGGGCCGTCCGACGGTGCTCGACCTTCCGCACGGCCTTGCGCAGGGGGTGCGCATGGCCTCGGATTTCCTGATGGCTCTGCAACTCACCGGTGCGGCCAAGGTTGACTCGATCGCGAACATGCAGGTCCGCCTGCCCGTGGTCGTCATCGGCGGCGGGCTGACGGCGATCGACACGGCGACCGAGGCGCTCGCCTACTACCCGGTCCAGGTCGAGAAATTCCTGTCGCGCTACGAGGCGCTGGTCCACGACCAGGGGCGGGCGGCGATCGAAGCGGCGTGGACCGACCACGAGTTCCTGATCGCCGAGGAGTTCCTGTCGCACGCGCGGGCAATCCGCGCCGAGCGCGAGCGGGCCGCAGCCGAAGGCAGGCCGCCCGCGGTCATCGAATTGCTGCGCTCCTGGGGCGGCGCGACGATCGCCTATCGCAAGCGCCTGGTCGACAGTCCCGCGTACACGCTCAACCACGAGGAGGTCGAGAAGGCGCTGGAGGAGGGGATCCGCTTCGCCGAAGGGCTGACTCCACTGGCGATCGAGGTCGACGAGGAAGGGCACGCGATCGGCCTCACCGTGTCGCAGCAGCAGCGCGATGCCGACGGAAACTGGAGCGAGGGTCCGCGCGCGCTGATGCCGGCGCGCAGCATCCTGATCGCGGCGGGCACGCAGCCAAACACGGTGCTCTCGCGCGAGGATCCCGGGCATTTCAGTCTCGACGGCAGGTATTTCGAGTTGCGCAACGAGGACGGCTCGATCGAGCAGCCGCTGCGCGGGCTGGCGAAACCCGCCACGCCGGCGGTGCTCACGAGCATTCGCGACGATGGCCGCGCGACCAGCTTCTTCGGCGACCTGCATCCGTCGTTCTACGGCAACGTCGTCAAGGCGATGGCGAGCGCGAAGCAGGGTTATCCGATCGTCAGCCGCATGCTCGACCGCGTCGCGCCCGCCGACGACCGGAGCGATGCCGCGTTCTTCGCGATGCTGGACGCTGCGCTGCGCGCGCGCATCGAGCGAGTCGTGCGGCTGACGCCGACGATCGTCGAGGTCGTCGTGCACGCTCCGGCGGCGGCGCGAAGCTTCCGGCCCGGGCAGTTCTACCGGCTGCAGAATTTCGAATCGCTGGCGCCGAAGGCGCAGGGCACGCGACTTGCGATGGAGGGCCTCGCCCTGACCGGCGCCTGGGTCGACCGCGAGCGGGGGCTGGTGTCGGTGATCGTTCTGGAGATGGGCGGGTCTTCCAACCTGTGCGGAACGCTGAAGCCGGGCGAGCCGGTCGTGCTGATGGGCCCCACCGGCGCGCCGACCGAGATCGGGGCGGACCGCAGCGTCATCCTGGTCGGGGGTGGTCTCGGCAATGCCGTGCTGTTCTCGATCGGCAAGGCTTGGCGCGGGGCCGGAGCGAAAGTCCTCTATTTCGCCGGATACCGGCGCATGGTCGATCGCTACAAGGTCGAGGACATCGAAGCCGCGGCCGACGTCGTCGTCTGGTGCTGCGACGAGGGGCCTGGCTTCGAGCCCGGCCGTCCGCAGGACCGCTCGTACGTGGGGAACATCGTCAAGTCGATGCAGGCCTATGCGAGCGGTGAACTCGGACCACAGGCGATCGCGCTTGCGGACTGCAGCAGGATCATCGCAATCGGGTCCGACCGGATGATGGCGGCTGTGGGTGCTGCGCGGCACAACGTGCTCGCGCCGCACCTGTCCGCGAATCACGAAGCGATCGCATCGATCAATTCGCCGATGCAGTGCATGATGAAGGAGATCTGCGCACAGTGCCTGCAGCCGCATCGCGATCCGGTCACCGGCAAGACGAGCTATGTCTTTTCATGCTTCAACCAGGATCAGCCGCTGGACCGGGTCGATTTCGCGGCGCTCGACGCCCGTCTCAAGCAGAACTCGGTGCAGGAGAAGCTCACGGCGCGCTGGATCGCGAGCGTCGCAGGGCCGCAGATCGCCGACTGACTGCCGACACCGGCGACGATCCTGTACTCGACAGTCCGTAACCACGCCGGTTCGGCCCGGCCAACCGACCGACGTCCGTCGGCTTGGGCGATGGGTGGCACACCCCTTGCTCGACTGGCTTCCAGATGCGAGGTGCATTTCCGATCCGCACCCGCGCTTTCACCGAAGGAGTCAGCCGTGGCAACCGTAGTCATCGTCGACGACGAACCGAACGTCCTGAACGCGCTGCGGCGCATGTTCATGAATGGCGCCATCCCGCCGATCCTGGCGGACCTCAAGATCGTGACTTTCAGTTCGCCGCTGCAGGCGCTGGCTCACGTCGAAGGACATGCGGTCGACCTCGTGCTGTCCGACTATCGGATGCCTGAAATGGACGGCGCAGCGCTCCTGACCCGGGTCAGGGAGCTGCAACCCGACGCCGCGCGGATGATCATGAGCGCGTACACGGATCTCGACGGCATCATCCGCGCGATCAACAGCGCGGGCATTTTCCGCTTCGTCAGCAAGCCCTGGTCCGATCCCGATCTCAAGGCGGCGATTCGCGACGTCCTGGCGCACCGGGAACTCCTGATCGAGAATCGACGCCTCGCCGATGAGTTGCGCTGGCAGCGAGGCATCATCACCGAGCAGCAGCTCGAGCTCGAACGCCTCGAGCGTGAGTCTCCCGGCATCACGCGGGTGCGCTGGACCGAGGACGGCGGCGTCCTCCTGCAGGACTAGAACGCAGGCCGCGCGCCGGCTCGACCGGCAACCGATCGGGGTTGCCGGCACGGAGCGGCGCGCGGCACTGCGACCCCATTTCCGTCCACATTCCACTCCCATGACATCAGCGATGGTTGCCGGCACCGAGAGGATCACCGATCTTGCCTGGATCGGTGCGCTCTACGAGCTCGGCCAGAAAGCCGCGAACGGGGCGCACCCGCAGGAAGTGCTGCAGGAGATCCTCGCGCACATCGTCAGGGGATTCGACGCCGAGAGCGGCTCGATCGCCCTGATTGTCGATGGCACCGACGACCAGCTCGAGATCGCGGCGGGAACCGATCTGCCCGCGGGCGTAGTCGGAAGCGCCTTGCCGCGGGGTGTCGGCGTCTACGGGCACGTCGTCGCGACCGGACAGCCGGTGCTGGTGAACGGCGAAGCGGCGGAGACGCGCCTGCCGCTGCGGCTGAACGAGGCACGGCGGCGCTCGACGAACTCGGCAATGTGCTGGCCGCTGCGCGTGTCGGGACGGACCATCGGTGCCGTCGCGGTCAATCGCGCCGTCGACCGCCCCCGGTACACGATCGAGGATCTCGACCGTGGCCAATCGCTTACCAGCCTGCTCGCACTGGTCGTGGCCAATCACCGGATGCACGTCGAGCGCGAAGGCCGCATCCTCGAGCTGTCGACGCTCAACGCGACGATGCAGCGGATGAACGAGCAGCTCGAGGACGCGCAGAACCAGGTCGTGCAGTCGGAAAAGCTGGCGTCGATCGGGCAGCTCTCGGCCGGCGTCGCGCACGAGATCAACAATCCCCTGGCCTTCGTGCTATCGAACTTCGGCTCCCTCGAAGGCTACCTGACCACGCTGTTCGGGCTGCTCGGTGCCTATGTCGAGGCGGACGACGGGATGGGCGCGTCGGCACCGGCGGCGCTCGCACCCGCACGCGCGCAGCGCGACGGAGTCGACTTCGCATTCCTGCGCGACGACGTGCGCGCGATCATCGACGAATCCCGCGAAGGCCTGCTGCGCGTCAAGAGGATCGTCCAGGATCTGCGCGATTTCTCGCGCGGCGGCACCGAGGAGGTCTGGGAAACGATCGACCTGCACCGCGCGCTCGACAGCACGCTCAACATCGTGCGCAACGAGGTCAAGTACAAGGCCAGGATCGTGCGCTCCTACGGCGAGTTGCCGGAGGTCGAATGCCTGCCGTCGAGGCTGTCCCAAGTGTTCCTGAACCTGCTGGTCAACGCGAGCCAGGCGATCGAGGGCAACGGCACGATCACGATCGAGACCGGGTCCGACGCCTCCGAGGCGTGGGTTCGCTTCGAGGACACCGGCTGCGGCATCGCTCCCGAGAACCTGGGACACCTGTTCGAACCCTTCTTCACGACCAAGCCGGTCGGGCAGGGGACCGGGCTGGGACTCGCGGTGTCGAACTCCATCGTCAGGAAGCACGGCGGACGCATCGACGTCGAGAGCGAGGTCGGGCGGGGGACGCGGTTCACGGTGCGCCTGCCGCTCACCCGCCCGCAGATCAAGCCGCTGTGCGAGGTCACCGAAGCAGCGCAGGCCGACAAGCGCGCGGCGTGAGCGCCGCAGCCGCCGGCCTCTTTGCGCCGGAGGCAGGCATGACAGTCGGTCATTGCCCGATGTGGGCGATCGCATAGCGCAGTGGCGCGCTCGAAACCCGCATGATTCCCTCGAACGGCTCACCCATTTCGAGGATGAGAAAGATGGCCCCGGCCACGGACAGCGCCGATACGCACAGGGCGCCGATCACCGTCCCGTTTCGCGGGGCGAAAAGCCCGAAGCTCGCAAAGATCATCGTGAGCCAGAATATGACGACCGCGATGAAAGGGCCTGGGACGGCCGATTGCAGCTCCCCGAGGATCAGCCAACGCGTTTCGCTGAGATCCGCGCTGATCTGCAGCGCCTGAGATCGCAACCAGCGCTGCATCTCGTTCTGCGGCGATAGCTGCAGGATGTGACTCTCGAGTTCCGCGACAGGTAAGCGACCATCCCCGACGTCGAGCCTCGCATTCCTGGACCGCCCCTGCGACCAGACCGCATCGACCCGGTCCCGCACGAACTTCCGAAGCAGAGCCCGGGTTTCCCTGGATTCGGGACCGTAGCTCGCAAGCACGGTGTCGAGAACCAGGATCTTCGCCGCGCCATGCTTGATCGCGTCGCTCTGCGCGTCATACGAGGTCTTCACCGAGGCCGTCATCAACCCGAGCACCAATGCGGCCATCGTCGCCACCAGTCCGGTCGCGAGCTGAATGACGCTCTTCGATGCGTCGCTGAGATGCTGCTCGGGAATTGACGCACGCAGCGCCATTCCCGACAGTGCACCGGCGAAGACGCAGGCAAACACGATAAGCGCGG
>DATGDG010000362.1:0-2437 GCA_035311025.1 Casimicrobiaceae bacterium | reverse complement strand
ACCCCGCTGCGCAAGCCGTCGGGCGCGATGATCACGACCAGCGGTCCGGACCGGCAAGCCGCATCCGGGAGCGCGTGGCGCTCGCCGAGCGCCAGCTCCCGGAGCACGCGCTCGCGGAGGGGCGCCGCCGGATCGCGCGCGATGAAGTCGCGCACCGCGATCTGGAACTCGGGATAGCGCTCGTCGACGGTCCGTTGCGCGTCCCGGCGGCGGTCCGCGCCCGAGGTGCCGAATGAGACCTCGCCCGCGTGGTAGACGTAGGTGTCGGCGCACAACCAGTGGTGAAAGCCCCTCCGCGACGCACGCATGCAGAAATCGACCTCCTCACCGTAGCCTCGGCCGAACGCGGCTTCGTCGAAGAACCCGACGGCGGCCAGGCAGTCGCGCGAGATCCACATGCAGAACCCCACCGCGGTCGGAATCTCGAGCGCGAGTCCGGCATTGACCCGGGCGAACAACCGGTCGAGCGTTCGCGTCGTCATCCCCCTTGGCAATTCGTTGCGCGCAGCGAAGTCCGGGAAGCTGCAGATCGTCGCGTTGTTGGAGAACGGGGTGACGGTCCCTGACCGCGGATCGCGGGTCGCGCAGGCGGCGATCCGGTCGAGCCAGCCGTCGGCAACCTCGGTGTCGCTGTTGAGCAGCAGCACGTCGCGGTCGGGGTGCAGTGCCATGCCCGCATTCACCGAACCTACGTAGCCCAGGTTCACCGGGTTGCTGCGAAGCGTGATCGCCTGCGCCTGGGCGAGTGCACCGAGGTAGTCGCGCATCCCCGGCTCCGGGCTGGCGTCGTCGATGACGATGATCTCGCGCGCGGTCTCGCACGACGACGCCAGCACGCTGTCGAGGCAGCGCTGGGTCTCCTGGAGTCCGCGGTAGACGGGAATGATGACGTCGATCAAGGCGAAGGACCGGCGCGCGAGTGCGACATTCTAGCGGACCGGGCCGTTCTCGAACCGGCCACTACGCGATCTCGACGATCATCGGCTGGTGGTCCGACGCCTGCGTGTCCGAGTCGACCCGCACGTCGCGCAGCCGCGGGCGCAATTCGCCGGAGACGAAGACGAAATCGCAGTGCAGCTCCGGCTCGCCAGGCTCCGTCTTGTCGTAGAGCTTGAATGTCGTCGGATGGGGGACACCACGATGGAGGTCGCGCCACGCGTCGAGCAGCGGCGGGGTACCGTCCGCAAACGGCGCGCGCATCCGAGCGTGCTCGTCGGAACCGGGCTCGAAGTTGAAGTCGCCCGCGATCAGGATGTCGCGCGGCCTGGGAAACGTCTGGAACGGCCCGCCGTCGTCCATCGTGATCCGTGCGTCGCGCGCATGCGCGTGGCCGTCGGCGTAGACCGTGCGCAACGCCTCGACCTGCGCCATGCGCTGCATCGTCGAATAGTATTCGAGGTGCGTGGTGACCACCCGCAGGCCGCCCCATGGCGCCGCGACCACGGCCTCGAGGGCGATGCGCGGCATCCCCGGCACTCCGGGGTCGCAGGGGTAGGGCAGCAGGTGGCGATAGACCTGCCGCACCGGAAGCCGCGAGACGATCATGTTCCCGAAGCGCCTGCGGCGGCCGCCCTCCGCCGGATGGTCGACGGCCACACCCGGCACGGCCGTGTAGCCGGGCAGCAGCGCTGCGATGCGCATGAACTGGTCGCCGTCGTCGGCGCCGGGAAGCCGCGGGTCCGGAAAGTTGTCGGCGACCTCCTGCAGGCACAGCACGTCGAAATCGGCGAGGCGGCGCGCCTCGCCGACGATCCGCGCGGGATCGACGCGCCCGTCGACGCCACGGCACCACTGGACGTTCCACGTGATCAGCTTCATCGTATCCCCGCGCGCATGAACGACTGCACGAACTGCCTCTGGAAGAGCAGGAACGCGACGAGCAGCGGTCCGGTGGACAGCAGCGTCGCCGCGCTGATGATCGACCAGTCGATCCCCTGATCGGTCGACGAGAACACCTGCAAGCCGACGGTCACCGGACGCGACTCGACCGAGTTGGTGATGATCAGCGGCCACAGGAAGTTGTTCCAGTGGTAGGACACCGATACCAGCGCATAGGCGAGGTAGGTCGGACGCGCCAGGGGAACGTACACCTTCCACAGCGTCTGCAGCGGCGAACAGCCCTCGACGCGCGCCGCCTCGTCGAGCTCGCGCGGCACCGTCTTGAACGTCTGCCGCAACAGGAAGATGCCGAATGCGCTGGCCATGTACGGGAGGCCGATCGACAGGATCGTGTCCTTGATGCCCAGTGCCGTCATCGTCCGGTAGTTCTCGACGATCAGGACGTCCGGCATCACCATCAGCTGCATCAGCACCAGCGCAAAGGCGATCCCGCGCCCCGGAAAATCGAAGCGCGCGAACGCATACGCGGCGAGCGTCACCAGCACCAGCTGGGCGGCGAGCACCATCGTGACCAGCGCCACCGTGTTGACGAAATACC
>DATGDG010000361.1:0-5240 GCA_035311025.1 Casimicrobiaceae bacterium | reverse complement strand
CCAGGGCGAGTGCAGCTTCGGGTCGATCAGGCGCTTCAGCGAGTAGGCGAAATCGGAAGCGACGAGCTCGCGCGCAGCACCCTTGAATGCCGGATCGTCGGCGAAATGGGTGCCCTTGCGGATCCTGATCGTGTACGTCTTCCCGTCATCGGTGACCTGCGGCAGGGCCTCGGCCGCGAGCGGCACGAGTTTCGACGGCCGGGCGAGGTAGTCGTAGGTGAACAGCGTCTCGAAGATCGCCTGCTCGATCGTCCCCGAGTAGAGATCCTGCGCGCCGGCCGGGTCGAATCCCGTCTCGGCTGCAGGGAACACCTGGCGGATCACCTTGGCAGGATCGGCCGGATTCACCCTATCGGCCGCGCGCGCATGCATCGGCTGGGACACCGGCACGCCGACGGCCAGCAGTGCGACGACGATGCGAATCACGCTGAACGCGGCCCGCATCGCCGATGTCACTTGCGGGCCTCGAGGTCGAGGTAGACGAAGTTGGCGGTGAGGATCGGGTGCGGCTTGTACCCCAGCACCCACGGCCGGATCAGCTCGTTGCGCTCGGGCGAGGTCTGCAACACCCACGCGCCGTCGACTTCCATCTGCCGCGTCATGTCGAGGAACAGGTGCTGGCGCTCGGGCGAGTCGATCGGCAGCAGCCGCGACTTCTCGTACATCGCGTCGTAGGCCTTGGACTCGTAGCAGCCGTTGTTGCTCTGCCCGGTATTGGGGCCGTAGAGCAGTTGCACGAAATCGTCGCCGTCGGGATAGTCCGCAGTCCATGCCGCATCCCACATCATCAGCTGGCAGGCCTTGGCCGCCTTGAGCTGATCGGGAAACTGGCCCTGGTTGAACTGCATCCGGATGCCGATCGCGTTCATCGACTTCAGCCAGAGCTCGTCGCGCTCGCGGTCCGCGGCGGTCGTTCCCGTCGCCATCTGCAGCGTCAGCGGCTTGCCGTCCGGCAGATCGCGATAGCCGTCGGCGCCTTTCTTGTATCCGTAATAGTCGAGCAGCTCGTTCGCGAGCACGGGGTCGTACTGGTTGATGCTGCGGTAGGCCGGATCGAAGCCGACGACGCCATAGGGGATCGGCATCTGCGCCTGCACGGCCTGGCCCTTGTCGACGACGCGGATCTCCTCGGGCAGGTCGTAGCCCATGATCACCGCGCGTCGCAGCGCGATCTTCTCCTTCGAGAAACCGCCGACGACCGGATCGCGGAAGTTGAAGAACGCGTAAGTCACGCTGGGGTCGATCGCGCGATAGAGCTTCACTCCATCCTCGACGAAGGCTGGCTTCAGGTGATTCGTGCTGTCCAGCGCCTCGGCGCGAAACGTCGCCGGCAGCGCGAGCAGGTCGAGTTCCTTCTTGCGGAACGCGAGCCAGCGCGACTGGCTCTCCTCGATGACCGAGATCTCGACGCGACCGATCTGCGGGATCGTCTTGCCTTTCATCTCGGCAACGAGCTGGCGGTCCCAGGCGTCGTCGCCTGGCTGGAAATCCCAGATTTCCTTCCGGAAACCCGGGTTCGCCTCGAGCACGATCTTTGCGGCCCGGTGCCATTCCTTCAGAACATAAGGCCCGGTGCCGACCGGATGGGCCTGCAGGTCGTTGGGGTACTCGTTCACGACCTCCCGCGCCACGGCGCCGAACGCGGTGTGCGCCAGCGTGTACGGCAGCAGGAAATCCGGACGCTTGAGCTTGAAACGCAACGTGTATCGGTCGAGCGCAACGATCCCCGGAATGGTCGCGTCGTAGTCGAACTTGCCGGTCTTCTTCGCCTCTGCGGCCAGACGGTCGAGTCCCTCGAACCGGTCCTGGACCAGGAACGCCCATGGCGAGCGATTCGCCGGATCGGCGAAGCGCTCGAACGAGTAGACATAGTCCTGCGCCGTCAGCTCGCGCGGCTTGCCGCCGAATGCCGGATCGGGGGTGAAGAAGATGCCGTGCTTCAGGTGGATCAGGTAGGTCGTGCCGCCGTCGGAGACCTCGGGCATGCCGTCGGCCGCCTGCGGCACGATCTTCGCGGGGCGCGCGAGATAGTCGTAGGTGTAGAGGCGGTCGAATATCGCTTCGAGAACGGTGCTCGAATAGAGGTCCGACACCCGCGCCGGATCGAAGCCGGTCTCCGCCGCAGGAAAGGCGATGCGCAGGACCTTGTTCGGGTCGGCGGCGACGGCGGTGGCTGCCACCAGCAACGCGAAGACACCCGCCAGCCATCTCGACCCGCCGCGCATCAGGACTCCGTCCCGGAAAAAAGGCGGCGTAATGTACCATTTCCCATCAGCACTGCGAGTGTTTCGGTCATGACCAAACCGCCTTTCTGGGATGAAGCGACGCGGGATCTCGCTGCGCGCGATCCCGTGCTGTCCCGGCTGATCGCCGCCTTTCCCGGCCTCCATCTCGCCCGCCGCGGCGATCCTTTCACCACGCTCGCACGGTCGATCGTCGGCCAGCAGATCTCGGTCAAGGCCGCGCAATCGGTGTGGGAGCGCCTCGTCGCGGCCTGCACGGTGCGCGGCCACGCCGTGGACGCGACGCGGCTGGATCCACTGCGCGTGCAGAAGAAGCGCATCGACACCCTCAGGGCATGCGGGCTGTCGGCGAACAAGGCGTCGTACATCCGCGACCTGGCGCGGCACTTCGCGTCGTCGCAGCTCGATCCCGGCGCGTGGCCCGACCTCGACGACGAATCGCTGATCGCTGCTCTGGTCGACGTGAAAGGCATCGGCCGATGGACCGCGGAGATGTTCCTGATGTTCCACGAATTGCGCGCCGACGTGCTGCCGGTCGCCGACCTGGGGCTGCAGAAAGCGGTCGCCCTGCACTATTTCGGCGGCGAGCGGCCGACCCCCGCGCAGATCAGGACGCTGGCCGAGAACTGGCAACCCTGGCGCAGCGTCGCGACCTGGTACCTCTGGCGCTCGCTCGATCCGGTGCCGGTCGAATACTGACTCTGCTTTCGACCCTCAGCCTGCGCGCATCGGCATGCCCGCTGCAACGTTTAGCGCGTGGTGACGGGCTCTCGGCCAAGGCTTCGGCAGCGCAAGTCTCGTCGTCGAGCGGGTCCCGGTGCGGCGGCGCTCGAAGACATCGACGCTTGAATGCGGCAGACGGGCTCGCTGGCCGCACCACCCGCTTTGCGACGACTGCGCCGCAGGCGCCTTGGCCGAGAACCCCTCACCGCGCGCCGTGCGATGCGTCGGCATCGGTCGAACATCGAGAACGGGGACGCACTACGATTTCGCGGGATTTCGCGAATCGGCACTGATCCGTCGTGGGCAGCGGGGCGGAGCATGGCGAGCGCGAGCGTGCGCGACGGCCGTCGCGGGTGGTGCAGCGAGCGAGCCCGATCGCGACACAGCCTGCAGGATGTCCTCGAGCGACGCGGCACCGGGCCCCGCAGGCCGGCGGTTGCGCACTCCGAGCGCAAAGCCATGCCCTGACCGCTGCCCGGCGGACAGATCCGGCACGCGGGCGCAGGCATCAGCGCAGCGTGCCGTCGATCAGGTGCAGCGTCCGGTCGGTGCGGGCGGCGAGCTCGGCATCGTGGGTGACGATGACCAGCGCCGTCCCGATGACGCGATTCAATTCGAGCATCAGCTCGAACACCGCGGCGGCGTTCGCCCGGTCGAGGTTGCCGGTGGGCTCGTCGGCGAGGATGCATCGCGGCTCGGTCACCAGCGCGCGCGCGAGCGCCACGCGCTGGCGCTCGCCGCCCGAAAGCTCTCCCGGCAGGTGCTTCAGGCGTGGGCCGAGACCCACGCGCTCGAGCATCCTTGATGCAACCTTCTTCGCCTCGCCGGGGGACTTGCGGCGGATGCGCAGCGGCATCGCGACGTTCTCGACCGCCGAGAATTCCGGCAGCAGATGATGGAACTGGTAGATGAACCCGAGCGCGCGATTGCGCAGCCTGCCGCGCGCCGCCTCGGACAGCGTCGCGAGCCGCGTGCCTTCGACGATCACCTCGCCCGCAGTGGGCGCGTCGAGGCCGCCGAGCAGGTGGAGCAGCGTGCTCTTGCCCGACCCGGATGCACCGACGATGGCGACGCGCTCGCCCTTTGCGACGTCGAGATCGATGCCGAGCAGCACCGGAACGTCGAGCGATCCGCCGCGATAGGTCTTGCGCAGGTTGCGGCAGGCGACGACCGGCACGGGCGCCGCGTGCTCACTCATAGCGCAGCGCCTCGGCCGGATTGACGCGTGCCGCGCGGAAACTCGGGTAGAGCGTCGCGATCAGCGCCAGCACCAGCGCGATCGAGGCGATCGTGATCACGTCGCCACGCTGCAGGTCGGAGGGCAGGTCGCTGATGTAATAGACGCTCTTGTCGAGGAACTGGATGTGGAACGTGCGCTCGATCGCCGGCACCACGGTCTCGATGTTCAGCGCGAGCAGCACGCCGCTGACGACGCCGATCAGCGTCCCGATGATGCCGATCAGCGCGCCCTGGATGACGAAGATCGTCATCACCGACGACGGCGATGCGCCCAGCGTGCGGAGTATGGCGATGTCGGCCTTCTTGTCCTGCACGACCATCACCTGCGCCGACACGATGTTGAACGCCGCGACCGCGACGATCAGCGTCAGGATGATGAACATCACGCGCTTCTCGATGGCGACGGCGCGGAAGAAGTTCGCGTGGTTCTGGGTCCAGTCGCGCACCTCCACGTCGCCGGGCACCACCGCCTGCAGTTCCGACGCGACCCTTGGCGCCGCGAACATGTCGTCGAGCTTCAGGCGCACGCCCGAGGGGCCGTCGAGCCGGTAGAGCTTTTCCGCGTCCTCCAGGTTGATGAGCGCCAGTCCGCTGTCGAACTCGTACATGCCGATCTCGAAGATGCCGCTGATCCTGAATGTCTTGAGCCGCGGCAGCGCACCCGCCGGCGTCACGTTGCCCTGGGGCGTGATGGCGACCACACGGTCACCGACCTGCACGCCCAGCGCACGCGCGAGCTCGACGCCGAGGACGATGTTGAAGCTACCGGGCGTCAGCGACGCGATCGATCCGCGGCGCATGTGATTCGCGATGTCCTCGACCCGGTCCTCCTGCGCCGGATCGATGCCACGCAGCAGCGCACCCCGATTGACGTCGCCCTCCGACAGCATCGCCTCGCCCACGACATAGGGTGCGGTCGCCACCACGTGCGGATTCCTGCGGGCGATCGCGGCGATTCCGGCCGGATCGGTCAGGTCCGGGAATCCCCGGATCTCGACGTGAGAGGCGACCGACAGGATCCGGTTGCGCAGTTCC
>DATGDG010000360.1:0-4098 GCA_035311025.1 Casimicrobiaceae bacterium | reverse complement strand
CGAACTGCGCCCCCTCCGGGGGCAGCGCAGCGGCGAAGCCGCAAGCGTGGGGGGACCAATGACGCCCTCGGGACTCGCCGGCAAGTCCGTGCTGGTGACCGGCGGGAGCCGGGGCATCGGACGCGCGATCGTCGAGCTGTTCGCCGACGAGGGCGCGCAGGTGACGTTCTTCTACCGCGGCAACACCGAGGCCGCGCGGGCCGTCGTCGAGGGATTGCGCGCCGCCGGTCACGAGACGCACGCCGAGCAGGTCGACGTCCGCGATTCGGCGGCCTGCCAGGCCGCCGTCGAGCGCATCGCCGACCGGGCAGGGCGCATCGACGTGCTGGTCAACAATGCCGGGGTGATCCGCGACAACCCGCTGACCGCGCTGTCCGACGAGGACGTCGAAGTGGTGCTCGACACCAACGTCGGCGGCGTGTTCAACGTCACCCGCGCCGTCGCGCCGTACATGGTGATGCAGCGCGCCGGATGCATCGTGAACCTCAGCTCGGTCGCGGGGGAGAAAGGCGGCCGCGGCCAGACCAATTACGCGGCGAGCAAGGGGGCGATCGACGCTTTCACGCGGGCGCTGGCCGTGGAGCTCGCGCCCCGGAAGATCCGCGTCAATGCCGTCGCCCCGGGCGTCATCGACACCGAGATGTCGCAGGCGGTGCGCGAGCTCGCCGGCGACGAAGTCAAGGCGAAGATCCTGCTCAGGCGCTATGGCACGGCGCAGGACATCGCCAATGCCGTGTGGTTTCTCGCGTCGGACTACGCGGCATACGTCACCGGACAGGTGTTCCACATCGACGGCGGATTCAAGTTCGACTGAAGGGAGAAAGCGGCTATGGCAGAAATTCCGGTCACGCAGGACGAGATCATGGCGGTGTTTCCGAAGGTCGCCGAGACGATGGCCGACGCGCTCGGCTGCGACGTCGACGACATCAAGCCCGACGTGTCGCTGATCGAGGGCCTCGACGCCGAATCGATCGATTTCCTGGACATGGTGTTCCGGCTGGAGCGCGCGTTCAAGATCAAGATCCCGCGCGGCAAGATCGTCGAGAACGCCCGCGGCGACCTGCCCGATGCCGAGTTCGAGCAGAAAGGCATCGTCACCGACAAGGGCCTCGTGCAGCTCAAGAGCTACCTGTCGGAGGTGCCCGACGAGCGCTTCAAGACCCCGATGAAGGTGGCCGACATCCCGCGGCTGTTCACGCCGACGACCTTCTGCAAGCTCGTCGTCCGCGCGCAGAAGGAAGCGCCGGCGGCCGCGTGACGATCGCCCGGAATCCGCGGAACGATCAGGAGTCGTCACCCGACGCGGTCCCTCGCCCCGATCGCCAATGAGCTCCGATCCGAACCACTTCGCCGCCTACTCGTTCGTCGATCGCATCGACGAATTCGTCCCGGGCAAGCACGCGCGGGGGAGCTTCGCGATCCCGCCGGGGCTCGCGTCGTTCCCGTCGTGCTTCGTCGCCGAGGCGGTGGGCCAGCTCGCCGCGTGGGTCGCGATGGACAAGATCGATTTTCGCGGCCGACCGGTCGCAGCGCTCGCGACCGACACGGTGTTCCATTCCGATGCGCGCCCCGGAGAACTGCTCGACCTCGAGGTCGACATCCTCGAGTGCGACGACGAGGCCGTCGCCTACAACGGGCGGGCGAGCGTCGGGGGCCGGCGCATCGTCGAGCTGATCGACTGCCTCGGGCCGATGCTTCCGGTCGCGGACTTCGATTCGCCCGACGCCTTGCGCGAGCGCCTCGCGCTGCTGCGCGGCGCGGGTGCGCCCCCCGGACGCTTCCGCGGCGTCGAGCGCTTCCCGGTCGGCGTCACGCATCGCGTACCGGGGGCCGAGTTGCGCGCGATGCTGGCTGTTCCCCGTTCCGCGCCTTTCTTCGGCGATCACTTTCCGCGGCGCCCGGTGTTCCCGGCGACGCTGCTCCTCGACACCCAGCTCGCGCTGGCGCTCGACCTCGCGCAAAGCGCCCCGGCGCTGCATGGGGCGCCACCGCGACCGCTGCGGGTGACCCACGTCAAGATGCGCTCGTTCATCGACCCGGGACAGGCGCTGGAGATCGGCGTCGAGCTCGCGCCGCTCGCCAACGGCCAGGTCAAGGCGATGCTTTCGGCCCGCAGCGACGGGCGGTTGGTCGCGAGCGCGCGGCTGGAAATCGCGGGGTCCGGTGCCGGGCAGCGCGAAGCCGAAGCCGCGCTGCCGCAGGGCGTCGACGGGAGCGCCGGATGAAGCCGCGCCGCCGCGTTGCGATCACCGGCGTCGGGCTGGTCACGCCGGTCGGCAACGACGTCGCGTCGACCTGGGCTGCGCTCGATGGCGCGAAGAGCGGCGCCGCGCCGATCACGCTGTTCGACGCCTCCGGCTTCACGACGCGCATCGCGGCCGAAGTGAAAGGCTTCGATCCCGGCGTGATCACCGCCGAGCGCAAGCTCCTCAAGTACACGAACCGCTCGCACCGCTTCGCGCTGGCCGCCGCCGAGGAAGCGATGCGCGACGCAGGCATCGCGCCGACCGACGCCGACGGCGAGCGCTGGGGCTGCGCGGTGGGCACCGGCATGATGGGCGTCGAGTTCAGCGACCTCTCGGGCGTGCAGCGCCACTCGGCACCCGGCGGCGAGCTCGATGCGAAGCTGCTGCTGGACGATCCGGCCGCCGCGGATCCCCTGGCGTTCTGCCGCAGCCAGAGCACGGCCGGCGTCGCGCTGCTGACGCGGCGCTTCGGCATCCGCGGCTACGCGACGTCGGTGCACACCGCCTGCGCGTCGGGCGGCCAGGCGATCGGCACCGCGCTGAAGCTCATCCGTCGCGGCGCCGTCGACCGCGCGCTCGCGGGCGGTTTCGATTCGATGATCAGCCCGGTCGGGCTCGCCGGCTTCTGCCTGCTCTCCGCGGTGTCCGCCGACAACGACACCCCCGAGCGCGCGAGCCGGCCGTTCGACGCGACGCGCAACGGCTTCGTGCTCGGCGAAGGCGCGGGATTCGTCGTGCTCGAGGAATGGGAGTCGGCGAGGAAGCGCGGCGCGCACATCTATGCCGAACTCGCCGGCGACGGCAATTCGCTGTCGTCCTACCGGATCACCGATTCGCCGCCCGACGGCGACGGCCCGATCCAGTCGATGCAGGCCGCGCTCGCCGACGCGGGAGCGACAGCGGCGGACATCGACTACATCAATGCGCACGGCACGTCGACCGGCATGAACGACCGCAGCGAGAGCGCAGCGATCCACGCGGTGTTCGGCGCGGACGCCACGCGGGTGTTGGTCAGCTCGACCAAGAGCTCGATGGGGCACCTGATCGCGGCGGCGGGTGCGGTCGAGGTCGCGATCTGCGCGCTGGCGATCGACCGTTCCGAGATGCCGGTCAACGCCAACTACAAGGTGCCCGACCCCGACTGCAACCTGAATCTCGTCCTCGGCACGCCGCGCCGCCAGCGCGTGAGGATGACGCTGTCGAATTCCTTCGGCTTCGGCGGATCGAACAGCTGCGTCGTGCTGCGCAACCCCGACCTGGTCGACGGCGCCCGATGAAACCTCCGCGCATCCTGATCGCCGGCAGCGGCGCCGTCTGCGGCCTCGGCATGGATCCGGCGGCGATGTTCGACGCGATCCTCGCCGGCCGCTCAGCCATCGCCCCGATCCAGGACTTCGACACCGCGGGCTGGCCGGTCACCCACTCGGCGGCGATCGCCGATTTCAATCCGCGCGCGCTGGTCGAGGACCGCAAGCTGCACAAGTTCATCCGCCGCACCGACCTGCTCGGCATCTACGCCGGCGACCGCGCTGCCGAGACTGCGGGCTACGCGCGCCACCGCGAAACCCTGGACGAGGCGTCGTCGGCGCACTTCGCCGATCGCACGGGAATTTATGTCGGGTCGGGCGGCGGCGCTTTCGAGAACCAGTACGACTACTTCCCGCTGATGAGCGAGACGGGAGGCGACCTCCAGGGCTTCGGCGCAAAGCTCGCGGAGTCGGTCAACCCGATGTGGCTGCTGCGCACGCTGCCGAACAACGTACTGTGCCACGTCGGCATCCGCAACCGGCTGAAGGGCTCGAACGCCTGCATCACCAACCACAGCGTCGGCGGATCGCTCGCGGTCATCGAG
>DATGDG010000359.1:0-4700 GCA_035311025.1 Casimicrobiaceae bacterium | reverse complement strand
GACGACCATCGACCCGGTCGCGTCGCCGACCGGAAGGTCGGCGCCGATCGCTGCAGCCATCGGCTCCTCGATCAGGAACACCTTGGAGGCCCCGGCGCCGAGCGCCGACTCGCGGATCGCGCGTCGCTCGACCTGGGTCGATCCGCAGGGCACGCAGATGATGATGCGAGGACTCGGGGAGAACAGCCGCGAGTCGAGCACCTTCTTGATGAACTGCTTCAGCATCTGCTCGGTCACGGTGAAATCGGCGATGACGCCGTCTTTCATCGGCCGGATCGCCGTGATGTTGCCCGGCGTGCGTCCGAGCATCTGCTTGGCGGCGAGCCCGACTTCCTGGATCACTTTCTTGCCGTTCGGGCCGCCTTCCTGGCGGATGGCGACCACCGAAGGTTCGTCGAGGACGATGCCCTTGCCCCGGACGTAGATCAGCGTGTTGGCGGTCCCGAGGTCGATCGCGAGGTCGCTGGAGAAGTAGCCTTTGAAAAACTCGAACATGAAGTGCGGTCGCCCATGGCGGCCATCGGACGGTCTCCGGGGGTGGAGAGGGCGCTCCGGGCCGTTCTCGTGAAAGTGGCGGTTATGATACCCTAAGGCGCTTTTCATCCGCACCGATTCGATGCGGAATTTGCGGGCGATGCGCGGCGATTTTCCCCTGCATCGCGCCCCGCCTGCGTCCCTCGCGCCGAACCGGCGCCGCAGGGTCCGGCAAACCGTCCCGCGCAACAGCCGATGGCCCTGACACCCGAAGACGTTCAACGCCTCGCGCGGCTCGCCCGCATCGACGTCGATGCCGGCGCCGCACGCGAAGTGCACGCCAAGCTCGACGCGATCTTCGCGATGATCAACGACCTGCTGTCGATCGACACCGAGGGGATCGAGCCGATGGCCCACGCGCAGGACGTGACGATGCCGCTGCGCGACGACGCCGTGACCGAGGAGGACCGCCACGCACTGTTCCAGGAGGCGGCACCGTCGGTCGCCGCGGGCCTCTACCTGGTTCCGAAGGTCATCGAATAGCGTGAGGACGATCGGCGAAATCTCGGCGGCACTTCGGGAACGCAAGGTCTCCGGCGTCGAGCTCGCGCAGGAAGCGCTGTCGCGCATCGCCTCCGCCCAGGCAGGGCTGAACGCCTTCATCACCGTCGATGCGGAGGCCGCGCTCGCCGCCGCACGCGAGGCCGACGCGGCGCGCGCGCGGGGCGAGGCGACCGCGCTCTCCGGCATCCCGATCGCGCACAAGGACGTCCTGATGACGGCGGGCATGCGGACGACCTGCGGCTCGCGGATGCTCGGGAATTTCATCGCGCCCTACGACGCCCACGTCGTCGCCCGACTGCGCGAGGCCGGCACCGTCCTCGTCGGCAAGACGAACATGGACGAGTTCGCGATGGGCTCGTCGAACGAGACTTCCTGGTTCGGACCGGTGCGCAATCCCTGGAATACCGCGTACATCCCCGGTGGAAGCTCCGGCGGGTCGGCGGCCGCGGTCGCCGCCGGGCTCGTGCCGGGAACCACCGGGACCGACACCGGCGGATCGATCCGCCAGCCGGCGGCGATGTGCGGGATCACCGGCATCAAGCCCACCTACGGCCTGTGCTCGCGCTACGGCCTCGTCGCCTTCGCCTCCAGTCTCGACACGCCGGGCGTGTTCGCCCGCGATGCGCTCGGCTGCGCCCTGCTGCTCGATGCGATGGCCGGGCACGATCCGCGCGATTCGACCTCGCTCCACCGACCGCCCGAAGCGCGCGCGCGCGTGCTGCGCGAGGCGGCGCCGGCAAGGCCGCTCGCGGGCTTGCGCATCGGTCTTCCCCGCGAATATTTCGGCGAGGGCGTCGACGCCGCGGTGGCGGCCGCGATCCAGCGCGCGCTCGGCGAGTTGCGCGCGCTGGGCGCGAGCACCGTCGACATCGAGCTGCCCGCGGTCAGGCACTCGGTCCCCGTCTACTACGTGCTGGCGCCCGCCGAAGCATCGTCGAACCTGTCGAGATTCGACGGGGTCCGCTACGGCCATCGCGCCGAGCGCTACACCGACCTGACCGACATGTATTGCCGGACCCGCGCCGAGGGCTTCGGCGCCGAAGTGAAGCGGCGCATCCTCGTCGGCACCTACGTGCTTTCGCATGGCTACTACGACGCCTACTACCTGAAGGCCCAGCAGGTCCGCCGGCTGATCGCGCGCGACTTCGCGCGTGCCTTTGAGCGCTGCGACGTCATCGTCGGGCCGACCGCGCCGACGGCGGCATTCCCGATCGGCGCCAAGGCCGACGACCCGGTGCAGATGTACCTGAACGACATCTTCACGATCGCCGCCAACCTGACCGGCACGCCGGCGATGTCGATTCCCTGCGGCTTCACCCCCGACGGGCTGCCGATCGGACTGCAGATCCAGGGCAACCATTTCGACGAAGCGCGGATCCTCGAGGTCGCCCACCGGTTCCAGCAGGCGACCGACTGGCACCTGCGCAGCCCGAAAGGGATCGCCGCGTGAACTGGGAGGTCGTCATCGGGCTGGAGACCCACGCGCAGCTCTCAACCGCGTCGAAGATCTTCTCGGGGGCGTCGACCGCCTTCGGCGCCGCGCCGAACAGCCAGGCGTCCGCAGTCGACATCGCGCTGCCCGGCGTGCTCCCGGTGCTCAACCGCGCCGCCGTCGAGCGCGCGATCCGCTTCGGCGTGGCGGTCGGCGCGACGATCAATCGCAGGAGCGTGTTCGCGCGCAAGAACTACTTCTACCCGGATCTTCCGAAGGGCTACCAGATCTCGCAATACGAGATTCCCGTCGTGCAGGGCGGATCGCTGACGGTCGCCGTCGATGGAGGCGAGAAGACGGTGCGCCTGACGCGCGCGCACCTCGAGGAGGACGCGGGCAAGTCCCTGCACGAGGGGCTGCCCGAGGGCCTGACCGACGTTTCCGGCATCGACCTGAACCGCGCGGGCACGCCGCTGCTCGAGATCGTGTCCGAGCCCGACATCCGCAGCTCGGCCGAGGCCGTCGCCTACGCGCGCAAGCTGCACGCGCTGGTCATGTGGATCGGCATCTGCGACGGCAACATGCAGGAAGGAAGCTTCCGCTGCGACGCCAACGTCTCGGTGCGGCGCGCCGGCGAGCCGCTGGGCACGCGCTGCGAGATCAAGAACCTGAACAGCTTCCGCTTCCTGCAGCAGGCGATCGACCACGAAGTGCGGCGCCAGATCGAGCTGATCGAGGACGGCGGCAAGGTCGTGCAGGAGACGCGCCTCTACGACCCGGACCGCGACGAGACGCGGTCGATGCGCAGCAAGGAGGAGGCGCAGGACTATCGCTACTTCCCCGATCCCGACCTGCCCCCATTGACGATCGACGAGGCCTGGATCGAGCGCGTGCGCGCGGCGATGCCCGAGCTGCCCGAGGCGATGCGCGCGCGGCTCTGCGCGCAGCACGGCATCACCGATTACGACGCCGCGCAGCTGACGTCGTCGCGAGAGCTCGTCGACTACTACGAGGCGACGGCGGCGGCGCTGCCCGCGAAGGACGCAGCCGCGCACAAGCTGGTCGCCAACTGGGTGCTCGGCGAGTTCTCCGCGGCACGCAACCGCGGCGACGTCACCGTGGCCGACGCGCCGGTGAAGCCGGCGCAGCTCGCCGGGCTGCTGCGGCGCATCGCCGACGAAACGCTGTCCGGCAAGATGGCCAGGGACGTGTTCGACGCCCTGTGGGCGGGCGAAGCCTCGGGCGAGAACGCCGCCGACGCGATCATCGAGCGACGCGGCCTGCGCCAGATCTCCGATGCCGGAGCGATCGAAGCGCTGGCCGATCAGGTCATCGCTGCCAATCCGGCCATCGTCGCCGAATTCCGCGCCGGCAAGGACAAGGCCTTCAATTCCCTCGTCGGGCAGGTGATGAAGGCGTCCAAAGGCAAGGCCAATCCCGCGCAGGTCAACGAGATCCTGCGACGCAGGCTCGGCGGCTGACCGCTAGGAGTGCAGCGGCTTGAACCGCGGCCGGTGCGGCCGCGCGGCTTCCTCGCCGAGGCGGTTCCGCTTGTCGGCCTCGTACTCGTGGAAATTCCCCTGGAAGAACACCCATTTCGAGTTGTCCTCGACGGCGAGGATGTGCGTCGCGATGCGGTCGAGGAACCAGCGATCATGGGAGATGACCAGCGCGCTGCCTGCGAATTCCTCGAGCGCCTCCTCGAGCGCGCGCAACGTCTCGACGTCGAGATCGTTCGACGGCTCGTCGAGCAGCAGCACGTTGCCGCCCTTGAGCAGCGTGGCGGCGAGGTGCAGCCGGCCGCGCTCGCCGCCCGACAGCGCCCCGACGTTCTTCTGCTGGTCGGCGCCCTTGAAGTTGAATCGCCCGAGATAGGCGCGCGAGGGCATTTCGAAGCGGCCGACGGTCAGGATGTCCTGCCCACCGGAGATCGCTTCCCAGGCCATCTTGTCGTTGGGCAGCGCCTCGCGCGTCTGGTCGACGACGGCAAGCTGGACCGTGTGGCCGATGACGATCTCGCCCGAATCCGGCTTCTCGGCCCCGGTGATCATGCGGAACAGCGTCGTCTTGCCCGCGCCGTTGGGTCCGATGATGCCGACGATGGCCCCGGGCGGGACCGAGAAGGAGAGGTCGTCGATCAGCACGCGGTCACCGAACGACTTGCTGACGTCCCTGAACTCGATCACCGAATCGCCCAGCCGCTCCGCGACCGTGATGAAGATCTCCTGCG
>DATGDG010000358.1:0-6643 GCA_035311025.1 Casimicrobiaceae bacterium | reverse complement strand
AGCGAGCCGATGTAGGTGCGCCGATGGCCGCGGATCTCGGCCTCGTCGTGAACGCCGCCGAGGCTCACCCGAGCGAACTTGCGTCCGGTCGCCTTGGCGATGCTCTGCCCGAGCGAGGTCTTGCCCACGCCGGGCGGACCGACGAGGCACAGGATCGGGCTGTTGCCGGTGGGATTCAGCTTGTGGACGGCGAGGTATTCGAGGATGCGCCGCTTGACCTTGTCCAGACCGAAATGGTCCGCATCGAGGATGCGCCGCGCCTGCGCGATGTCGATCGGCGGTTCCGGATCGCTCGCCCACGGGAGCTCGGTCAGCCACTCGAGGTAGGTCCGGACCATCGACGACTCGCCGGCGCCTTCGGGCATGCGCTCCAAGCGCTTCAGCTCCTTGCGCGCGGCCTTCTCGACGTCCTCGGGCATCCTCGCCTCGGTGATCGCCCGCTCGAGCTCGGCGATCTCGGCCGTGCCCTCCTCGCCTTCGCCGAGTTCCTTCTGGATCGTGCGCATCTGCTCGCGCAGCAGGTGCTTGCGGTTGACGTCGGAGATCGATTCGCGCGTGCGCTCGTCGACCTCGCGGGACACCTTGAGCACCTCGACGCGATGCGACAGCAGCTCGAGCAGCCGGTCGAGCCGTTCCCTGAGGTCGAACTTCTCGAGCAGCGACTGCTTCTCCTCGGGAGTCGCGTCCATCATGCCGGCGATGAAGTCGGCGAGCCTCGCCGCGCCCTCGATCGCCTGCACGCCCGCGACCATTTCCTCGGGGACATTCGGCAGCAGCTGCAGGATCTCGACCGCGCGCTGCCTGACGGTGTGCGCGCGCCCCTCGACCTCCGCGTCGACGGTCTCCGGATCGTCGACGAACTGCACCTGGGCGACCGTGTACGGCCAGCCATCGAGGAACTGCAGCACGCGGAAACGGCGCAGCCCCCGGGCGATCGCGTGATGGGTGCCGTCGGGAGCGGTGATGTAGCGGACGACCGCCGCGCTCGCGCCGACCCAGTGCAGGTCGTCGGGTGTCGGCTCGTCGACCTCGGGCTTGCTCTGCAGCAGCACCCCCAGCGGCCGTTCCAGACGCACGGCTTCCTGGACCGCGGCGAGCGAGCGCTCGCGGCCCACGGTCAGCGGCAGCACGACCCCCGGGAACATCACGGTGTTGCGCAGCGGGAGGATGATCAGCGCGTCGTCGGGCAACGGGCGCGACGCGGCATCGCCGCGCGGCTGGCCCGCGGCCGCGGGGGCGCTTGATTCGGCGCGCAGCGCGCCCTCGACGGACGCTGCGCCGGCATCGTGTTGGTTCGTCGGGTTCATGATCCGGTCAGTCCAGCTTGCGCAGGCGCAGCACCAGGCACCCGTGCGCGATCTCGGGGGCGCTCGCCTCGAGCACCCCGGACGGCAGGGCGATGCGACGCTCGAACAGCCCGTAGGGGATCTCCAGCTGGCGGATGGCCCGGCGGGCGCCGGCCGGGGCCAGGGCGCGCATGCCACGCACGACCAGCACGCCCGGTTCGCTCGAGATTTCGATCCTTTCGGGGGCGACCCCCGGCATTGCAACGACGATGACGATCTCCCGCTCGTCCTCGAAGACGTCGGCCGGCGGCTCCCAGCACGGCTGCGACCTCGGCGAGGTGGCAAGCCGGAAGAACTGTCGATGGAGCCGCTCGGCCTGCTCGATCAGGCCGAAGGCCTGCGACAGCATCCAGTCCGACGGATCAGCTCCGCGCGGCATGCGCCCGGATCCACTGCAGCAACTGGGAGGTTCCCAGCGCGCCCGATTGCCGCGCGATCTCCCGGCCATTGCGGAACGCGACCAGCGTGGGAATGCTGCGGATGCCGTAGCGCGATGCGATCTCGGGTTCCGCCTCGGTGTCGAGTTTCGCGAGGTGGACGCCCGCGCCGATCTGCGCCGCAGCCTCTTCGTAGGCAGGCGCCATCATCCGGCAAGGGCCGCACCACGGCGCCCAGAAATCGACGATGACGGGCACCTCCGACGATCCGATGTGGCGGTCGAAGTTCGCGGCCGTCAGCGCGAACGCGTGGCCCGGGAACAGCGGCTGCCCGCAGTTGCCGCAGGTCGGGCGCTCGCCCAGCCGCTCGGCGGCGACGCGATTGGTGGTCCCGCATTGCGGGCAGACGACGTGCAGCCTGTCGATGACGGTCGAGGAATTCGCGCTCATGGTGGTCGTTCGGGGATGGGGGCGGCCGCTTGCGGCCATGAACCCATTGTGAGGCGCGGGATGCCCCGATTCAAGCCGGGTTCGGGCGCGGCCGCGCCGGGGTGCCGGCCCGGCGAGCGCGTCCATCGAGCGGTCGGATCCGGCCGCGCCCCGGCCGCCGGGGAATCAGGCGGCAGCCTGGATCACGGTGCCGATGCGCCCGTCGCCTTCGTCGGTCTCGAGCTGCACGGCGAAACCCCACAGCCTGCGCAGGTGCGCGACGACCTCGGCCGCAGCCTCGGTCAACGGCCGCCCGCGATGGCGATGATGGCGCAGGGTGAGCGAGCGATCGCCGTCGCGGTCGTAGCGCAGCACCTGGACGTCGGGGACGTGGCTCTCGCGCGCGTACTGCTGCGACAGCAGCTTGCGCACGCGGCGGTAGCCGCGCTCGTCGTGGATGCTGTCGACGACCAGTGCGTCCTCGCCGGCGCGGTCGGCGATCGCGAACAGGTGGAACCCGCGGATCAGCCGCGGCGACAGGTACTGGGCGATGAAGGATTCGTCCTTGAAGTTGCGCATCGCGAAATCGAGGGTGACCTGCCAGTCGCTGCCGGCGATGTCCGGGAACCAGGCACGATCCTCGGCGTCCGGCTTCTCGCAGATCCGCGCGAGGTCGGCGAACATCGCGAATCCGAGCGCGTAGGGGTTGAGGCCGCCATAGGCCCGCGAGTCGAACGGGGGCTGGGCGATCACGTTGGTGTGGCTCTTCAGGAACTCGAGCATGAACGCGTCGTCGACCCGCCCCTGCTCGTGCAGCCGGTTGACGATCGTGTAATGCCAGAACGTCGCCCAGCCCTCGTTCATCACCTTGGTCTGTGACTGCGGATAGAAGTATTGCGCAAGCTTGCGCACGATGCGCACCAGCTCGCGCTGCCAGGGCTCGAGCTTCGGCGAGTGCTTCTCGACGAAGTAGAGGATGTTCTCCTGCGGATCGAGGGGGAAAGGCCGGCGCGCGCTCGCCTCCGAGACGCGCGGCGCCTCGGGCACGGTGCGCCACAGGTCGTTGAACTGCCGCTCGCGGTGCGCCTCGCGCTCGGCCAGGCGCATCGTCTCCGCCCGCAGCGTCGCTGCCGCCGGCCGACGATAGCGGTCGACCCCGTGCGGCATCAGCGCGTGGCAGGCATCGAGGATTTCCTCGACCGCCTGGGCGCCGTGGCGCTCCTCGCATTCCATCACGTAGCGGCGGGCGAACACCAGGTAGTCGAGGATCGCATCCGCCTGCGTCCACTGGCGGAACAGGTGGTTGCCCTTGAAGAAAGAGTTGTGGCCGTAGCACGCATGCGCGATCACCAGCGCCTGCGTGGCCATCGTGTTCTCCTCCATCAGGTAGGCGATGCAGGGGTCGGAATTGATGACGATCTCGTAGGCCAGCCCCTGCATGCCGTGGCGATACGCCTGCTCGTTGCGGATGAACTCCTTGCCGTAGGACCAGTGCGGATAGCCGACCGGCAGTCCCGACGACGCATAGGCGTCGAGCATCTGCTCGGAGGTGATCACCTCGACCTGGTTGGGATAGGTGTCGAGGCCGAACCCGGCCGCGACCCCGGCGATCGCCGCGTCGTAGCGCTCGAGCAGGTCGAAATCCCAGTCGGCCCCGCGCGATATGACGCTCATGACGCATCCTTCCTGAAGAGCTCGCGGAACACCGGATAGATCTGCTCGCGCCCGGTCGCCCGCCGCATCGCGAAATTGTCGGTCGCATCGGCGACGCGCTGGTACTCGGCCCACAGCGACGACGCGCGGTCGCCGGACTGCGGCGCGGCGAGTTCCAGGTAGGTGCAGTAGCGGGTCGCCGGCAGGATCCGCTCGCGCAGGAACCGGGCGCTGCGGGCCGGATCGGCCCCGAATGCATCGCCGTCGGAGGCCTGCGCGACGTAGACGTTCCAGTCCTGCGCATAGCGCTCGGCGCGGATCTTCTCGGCGAGGTCGAGCGCCGAGTAGACGACGGTCCCGCCGGAGCGGGTGTCGTGGAAGAACGTGTCCTCGTCGACCTCCTCGGCGTCCTCGGTGTGGCGAATGAAGACCAGGTCGACCTCGCCGTACTTGCGCGTCAGGAACAGATAGAGCAGCGTGAAGAAGCGCTTGGCGAGGTCCTTCTTGTCCTCGTCCATCGACGCCGAGACGTCCATCAGGCAGAACATCACGGCGCGCGCAATCGGCTCCGGCCGCCATGCGCGGTTGCGGTAGCGCAGGTCGGGCTCGTCGATGAACGGCAACGCCCCGCGGCGGCGCTCGACCCGCTCGAGCTCGGCGTAGGCCTGCGCCGCGCGGTGTGCATGGCCGGCGGCGACGGCGACGCCGAAGGTCGCCTCGAGCGCCTCGGCCTCGCGCTGGAGGCTGCCCTGGAGCGCGATTCGGCGCGCGAGCGACTGGGTGAGCGTGCGCACGATCGCGAGATTGGCGGGCACGCCGTTCTTGGCGAATCCGGCGCGCACGCTCTTCTTCTGCTCGGTGCGCCCGAACTGCGTGCGCGCGAGATGGGGCAACTCGAGGTCGTCGAAGAAGATCTGCATGAACTCCTCGCGCGACAGCGAGAAGACGAACGCGTCCTCGCCGTCGCCTTCCCCGCCGTCGTTGCCGCTGCCCCCGCCGCCCGCGGCGCCGTCGGGCCGCGGGATGCGGTCGCCGGCAACGTAGTCGCGGTTGCCCGGCAGCACGAACTCGCGGTCGCCACCCTGACCGAACGAGAACGAGGGCTCGGAGATGTCCTTCTTCGGCACGCGGACTTCCCCGCCCTGCTCCATGTCGGAGAGGCGCCGGTCGCCGACCATCTTCCTGACGGCCTGCTGGATCTGCGACTTGTAGCGGCGCAGGAAGCGCTCGCGATTGACCGCACTGCGCCCGCGGCTGCTCTCGCGCCGATCGATCAGTTGCACCATGGATTCCCGCCCTCGCGCGCGCAGGCGCAGGTCACGACGACTTGTGGACGCGCAGGTACCACTCGGCGAGCAGGCGGACCTGCTTCTCGGTGTAGCCCTTGGCGACCATGCGAGCCACGAAGTTCTGGTGCTTGTCCTTCTCCTCGGCGGAGGCCTTGGCGTTGAACGAGATCACCGGCAGCAGGTCCTCGGTGTTGCTGAACATCTTCTTCTCGATCACCTCGCGCAGCTTCTCGTAGCTGTTCCAGGCCGGGTTGCGGCCGGCGTTGTTGGCCCTTGCCCGCAGCACGAAGTTGACGATCTCGTTGCGGAAATCCTTCGGGTTGGCGATGCCCGCCGGCTTCTCGATCTTCTCGAGCTCGGCGTTGAGTGCCGCCCGATCGAAGCTCTCGCCGGTCTCCGGGTCGCGGAAATCCTCTTCCTGGATCCAGCAGTCGGCGTAGGTCACGTAGCGATCGAAGATGTTCTGCCCGTACTCGGAATACGACTCGAGGTAGGCGGTCTGGATCTCCTTGCCGATGAACTCGGCATAGCGCGGGGCGAGATAGCCCTTGATGTGCTCGACGTAGCGCCGGCGCGTCTCCTCGGGAAGGTCCTCGCGCGCGAGCCGCTGCTCGAGCACGTACATCAGGTGGACGGGGTTGGCCGCGATCTCGGTCTGGTCGTAGTTGAACACCGCGGACAGGATCTTGTAGGCGAAGCGGGTCGACATGCCGGTCATGCCCTCGTCGGGCCCGGCGTAGTCGCGGTACTCCTGGAGCGTCTTCGCCTTGGGATCGACGTCCTTCAGCGTCTCGCCGTCGTAGACCCGCATCTTCGAGTACACGCTCGAGTTCTCGGGCTCCTTGAGCCGCGTCAGCACCGAGAACTGCGCCATCATCTCGAGCGTGCCCGGAGCACAGGCTGCGCCGGCGAGCGACGAATTGGCGAGCAGCTTGTCGTAGATCCTGACCTCCTCCGACACGCGCAGACAGTATGGAACCTTGACGATGAAGATCCGGTCGAGGAACGCCTCGTTGTTCTTGTTGTTCCGGAAGCTGTGCCACTCCGACTCGTTGGAGTGCGCGACGATCAGCCCGTTGAAGGGGATCGCCGAAAAGCCCTCGGTGCCCTTGAAGTTGCCTTCCTGCGTCGCCGTCAGCAGCGGATGCAGCATCTTGATCGGCGCCTTGAACATCTCGACGAACTCGAGCAGCCCCTGGTTGGCGAGGCACAGCCCGCCCGAGTAGCTGTAGGCGTCGGGATCGTTCTGCGACAGGCTCTCCAGCTTGCGGATGTCCACCTTGCCGACCAGCGACGAAATGTCCTGGTTGTTCTCGTCGCCGGGCTCGGTCTTGGTGATCGCGACCTGGCGCAGCACCGACGGGTTCACGCGAACGACGCGAAACTTCGACAGGTCCCCGCCGTACTCCTGCAACCGCTTGATCGCCCACGGCGACATGATCCCGGACAGGTACCTCCGCGGGACGTCGTAGTCCTTCTCGAGCACCGCGGCGAATCGCTCGGGCGCGAAAAGTCCCAGCGGCGACTCGTTGACCGGCGAGCCCTTGAG
>DATGDG010000357.1:0-4399 GCA_035311025.1 Casimicrobiaceae bacterium | reverse complement strand
GCTACCTGCCGAAGGTCGTCGCGTTCGCGCGGGCGAGTTCGCGCGGCGATCGCGCCGAACTCGCCGACGTCCCCGAGGGTGCCGCCCTCTGGCCGCTGGTGACGTCGACGCGCGACAACTGCCTCGGCTCGAAGTGTCCGTTCCACGGCGATTGCTTCGTCATCAAGGCACGCCGGGAAGCACAGGACGCCGATGTCGTCGTCGTCAATCACCACCTGTTCTTCGCCGACGTGACGCTGCGCGACGAGGGCCTCGCCGAGCTGCTCCCCGCGTGCAACACGGTGATTCTCGACGAGGCGCACCAGCTTCCCGACACCGCCACCCTGTTCTTCGGCGAACAGACTGCCGCGGGTGCGCTGGCCGAACTCGCGCGCGACGCCGAGATCCTCGCCCGCACCGAAGTGCGCGACGTTCCGGCCCTCCCCGACGCCGCAGCCGACGTCGGGCCGGCGATCCGCAGGTTGCGGCTGGCGCTCGGCGAGGCGCCGGGCAAGTTCCCCCAGCGCTCGCTTGTCGGTCGCCGCGATTTCACCGAGGCGCTCGCGTCGCTGTCGGCAGCGCTCGACCGGCTCGCCACCGAGCTCGGGATGTTCGCCGAACGCAGCGAGGACCTCGCGGTCATTGCGCGCCGCGCCGACGAGGCCGCGCAACGCCTCGCGCGCTGGACGGCCGGACTCGCCGATGCGGACGGCCAGGCGGACGGATGGATCCGCTGGGTCGACGTCGGCACCCAGGGATTCCAGCTCCACGCGTCGCCGCTTTCGGTGGCCGATGTCTTCCGCCGCCAGGTCGACGCCACCGGTCGCGCGTGGATCTTCACGTCGGCGACCCTGTCGGTGGGCGGTGACTTCTCCCATTACACGACCCAGCTCGGGCTGGGCGACGCCGCCACCGGGTGCTGGGAAAGTCCGTTCGACTACGCCGAGCAGGGACTGCTCTACGTTCCGCGCGACCTTCCGCCCCCCAACACGCCGGAGCACACGCGCGCCGTCGTCGATGCGGCACTGCCGGTGCTGAAGGCGAGCGGCGGACGTGCGTTCTTGCTGTTCACGACCCTGCGCGCGCTCTCCACCGCGCGCGAATGCCTCGCCGAGGCGTTCGCCCGTGACGGCCTCGATTTTCCGCTGCTCGTTCAGGGCGACGGATCGAAGACCGACCTGCTGCTGCGTTTTCGCGCGCTCGGCAACGCGGTGCTGCTGGGAAGCGCGAGCTTCTGGGAAGGTGTCGACGTGCCGGGCGATGCCCTGTCGGTCGTCGTGATCGACAAGCTGCCGTTCGCACCTCCGGACGATCCGCTGCTCGCCGCAAGGCTCGCGAAACTCGCCGACGACGGTGGCAACGCTTTCATGGACTGGCAGCTGCCGCAGGCGGCGATCAGCCTCAAGCAGGGCGCCGGCCGCCTGATCCGGACCGAGACCGACCGCGGCGTCCTGATGATCTGCGATCCGAGGCTGATCGACAAGCCTTACGGCCGCAGGATCTGGCAGAGCCTGCCGCCGATGCGGCGTACGCGCGAGCTGGCGGACGTCGAGGCGTTCTTTGTTCCCGCGACACCCGAAGCCGCGACGGCCCGGGCCTGAGATTCGCGGGCCTGAACGCCCGATGCGGCCCGGGATGCGGGTGACCTGCGGCCGCTAGCGGATCCCGCCTACCACAGCTTCCACCAGGGTTGGGCCGGTCCGCCGGCGAGATAGATGCTCTTGGGGTAGGTGTTTTCCAGGATGCGCTTCGCGTCGTCGGAAAGCTGGGTCAGGCCGAGCTTCGCGTATCCGCGCATCATGACGTCGAGGGCGTCCTCGTTGGACGGGGTGCGCGGATAGTCGAGCAGCGAGAGCTGTGCGCGATTGACCGCCGCGACGTAGGCACCACGTGCATAGTAATAACGCGCGACATGGACCTCGTACATGCCCAGCGCATTGGACAGATACCGCATGCGCGCTTCGGCATCCTCGGCGTAGCGGCTCTTCGGAAATCTCTGCACCAGGTTCTTGAATGCCTGGAACGACTCGCGCATCTGCTTGGGATCCCGCTCCGAGAGATCGAGCTCGTAGACGTAGCCGAACAGACCCTGGTCCTCGCGGAAGTAGACCAGGCCCTTCAGGTAATAGGCATAGTCGACGTTCGGATGGTTCGGGTAGGTCTGAATGAAGCGATCGCACGCCGCCGCCGCCGCCGCCGACTCTCCGGCGCGCCAGTTCGAATACGCGCCTTCGAGCATCGCCTGCTGCGCAAAACGACCATACGGGTATCGCGCCTCGAGCGAATCGAAGAGCTTGACCGCCCGCGTATAATTGCCGTCCTGCATCGCCTCGTGCGCGGTCGTGTAGATCTTGTCGGCCGACCATCCTGCCGTTTCGTCGTTGGTCGCCTTGGGAAGCAAGCTGCATCCCGCGGTCACGAGCGCGATCAGCACTCCGAGCACCCACACCCGACCTGTCCGCGATTGCAACATCGTCATCGGCATCCTTCGTGAATGCTGCGAATTATAGCCGACCGGGGCTGCGCTCCCGCGCATCCGGCCCGGGGGCCGTCGACCCGGACCCCCTGCGGCGGGAGGTGACGACCGGCGGCGCAGTGCGCAGGCTCGCGGTCCCGCCGGAGCACGCAGGAATGCGCTTGGACCAGGCGCTCGCGCAGATGCTTCCCGAACATTCGCGCAGCCGTCTCAAGGCCTGGATCGACGCCGGCCACGTCACCGTCGACGGCGCCGCCTGCGACGGCAAGCGGCGCGTCGCGGGAGGCGAGCAGGTCTCGATCGCCCCGCTTCCCGATCAGGCCGGCGACACGACCATCGCCCAGGACATCGCCCTCGACGTCGTCTACGAGGACGAGTCGATCATCGTCATCGACAAGCCGGCCGGCCTCGTCGTGCATCCGGGCAGCGGCAATCGCGACGGGACGCTGCAGAACGCGCTGCTCCATCACGACCCGGCACTCGCCGCGATTCCGCGCGCCGGCATCGTCCATCGCCTCGACAAGGAAACCAGCGGGCTGCTGGTGGTCGCCAGATCCGAGGTTGCGCACACGAGCCTGGTCCGCCAGCTGGCGGCGCGCACGATGCACCGCGAATACCTGGCGCTCGCGCACGGCGACGTCGCGCAGGCGATGATCATCGATGCGCCGATCGGCCGCCATCCGACGCAGCGGACGACGATGGCGGTCGTCGCCAAAGGCCGCCCCGCGCGCACCCACGTCGAGATCGTCGAACGCTTCGGCGTCGCGACCCTCGTCCGCTGCCGACTGGAAACGGGTCGGACCCACCAGATACGCGTGCACCTCGCGGCGATCGGCCATCCGCTCGTCGGCGATCCCGCATACGGCGCTCGCCGAACCGCGCCCGGCGCTCCGGCGTTCGCGCGCCAGGCGCTGCACGCGACGCGCCTCGAACTCGACCACCCGGTAACCGGCCGCAGCCTGCGCTTCGATTCGCCGCTGCCCGCGGACCTTGCCCGACTGATCGCGGCCCTGCGGACCGCGCGCGGCGGTCCGGCGCGATGACGACCGCGGAAGCGGCGACGCTGGCTGCGCGCTTCGAAGCCGCAGGACTCGACTGGATCGTTCCGCAATGGCCCGCGCCTCCTGCGGTCCGGGCGTTCGTGACGACGCGCAACGGCGGGGTGAGCGAAGGCCCGTGCGCGTCGCTCGACGCCGGTGGCCAGCCGCTGCGCGGCGAGCCCGCCTACGTGGCGGCGGTCCTGGAGAATCGCCGCCGCATCGAAGCCTGGCTGCCCTCCCCGCCGCACTGGCTCGACCAGGTTCACGGAACGCAGGTCGTGCGCATCGACGACGCCCAACCGGCGCCGTCCGAAGGGCGGATCCGGGCCGATGCTGCGGTCACGCGCGCCCGCGGCGCCGTGCTCGCGATCCGCGCGGCCGATTGCCTGCCGGTGTTGCTCTGTGACCGCCGGGGCGAGGCCGTCGGCGCCGCGCATGCGGGCTGGCGGGGGCTCGCGGCGGGGGTGCTCGAGAATGCGGTCGCAGCCATGGACTGCCCGGCTTCGCGCATCGTCGCCTGGCTCGGCCCCGCGATCGGCCGCCGCGCGTTCGAGGTCGGCGACGAGGTTCGCGAGGCGTTCACTGCGGTCGACCCCCGCGCGGCGACCGCGTTCGCACCCGTGAAGTCGGGCAAGTGGCTCGCCGATCTCGAGGCGCTCGCCCGGCAGCGCCTCGCGCGAGCGGGCGTCGATGACGTTCACGGCGGCGGCATGTGCACGCTGTCCGATCCGCTGCGCTGGTTTTCATATCGCCGCGACCGGACGGCCGGCCGGATGGCCGCACTGATCTGGATCGACACGGACGTCGATGGCTCCGGCGACATGCAACCCCGGACGCCATGACGCTCCTGCACATCGTCATCGCCGCACTGGCGGGAGGCGTCCTCTCGACGGCGGCCGCCGCG
>DATGDG010000356.1:0-7494 GCA_035311025.1 Casimicrobiaceae bacterium | reverse complement strand
CCATGAGCAAGGTGGCTATCGATACGATGGGATCATTTCGGCGATGGCGGTAAGCTGGCTGCGCAGCCGGGGCATGGATCTCGCCGCGAACGGCACGCCGTGGTTCCTGGCGGTGAACCTGGTCAATCCCCACGACGTCATGTTCATCAATACCGACCATCCCGGCGAGCGCGTGCAGAACCGGAACATTCTCGGCCACATCCTGCCGGAGCCGGCCCATCCGCTGTACGCGAAGCAGTGGGCCTCGGACCTGCCGGAGACCTACCGTCAGCCGATCGATGCGCCAGGCCGGCCCGCAGCCCACGCGGATTACCTCAAGTCCCACGACGCGCTGGTCGGGAACATTCGCAACGAAGATTGGCGCTGGCAGAAGCGGCACAGCTATTACCTCAACTGCCTGCGCGACGTCGATCGCAACATCGTTCCGCTGCTCGACGAGCTGGACGCGCTTGGATTGGCGTCGAAGACGATCATCGTGCTGACTGCGGACCATGGCGATCTCGATGGGGCGCATCGGCTGCACTCGAAGGGTGCGACGGTCTATCGGGAGCAGAACAATGTCCCTCTGGTGGTCGTGCATCCCGCCCATGAAGGGGGCAAGCGCTGCCAGGCGGTGACGTCGCATCTCGACATCGCGCCGACGCTGCTCGGCATGACCGGCGCCACCTCGGAGAGAAAGGTGGCGATTGCCAAGGACCTGCCCGGCAAGGACTTCTCGCCGCTGCTCGCGGCGCCGGAACGCGCGTCCCCAATCGCGGTGCGCGACGGGTCGCTGTTCTGCTACAACATGTTCGCCTACATCGATGGGGATTTCCTGGAGAAGGTCGTCGGCGTCCTGCAGCAGCCCGATGGCAAGGCCAGGCTGAAGGAAGCAGTGAGCGCTGGCACGATGCGGCCGAATCTGGCCAAGCGCGGCGCGATCCGCGGGGTATTCGACGGCCGCTACCAATTCGCCCGGTATTTCTCGCCGAAGCAGCACAATTTGCCCAGATCGCTCGATGCGCTGTTCAAGCTGAACGATGTCGAGCTCTTCGATGTCGAGACGGATCCGCTGCAACGCGAGAACCTGGCGTTGGACCGGGCCAAGCATGGCGATCTCATCGAGGCGATGAATGCCAAGCTGAACGCGCTGATCGAAAGGGAGGTCGGCGAGGACGTCGGCCAGATGCTCCCCGGCGGCGTGGACGGCGGCTGGGTCGAGACAGGCGCCGTCAACGACATGTGAGCCGATGACGTCAGTCCTTGGCCCTCGATCGGATCGACCGGCTGGAGCGCACGAACCGCGCCAAGGGCTCCACGGGCCGGGCCGCCGTTCGACACCTCAGTGAAGATTCCAGCTCCACGCAATCAAAGCAGCTCCGCGATCATGCGCGCCGCGCGCCGTCGGCCTCGACCGGCCTGAAGTCGGCCCGCGTTCGCAAGACGTCCAGCATTGCCACGGCCAGCACCTCGGGCGTCGCCGTCGCATAGTCCATCCTGCGCCCCGCGCGGTATCGGTCGAGGCGGTGCGCGACATGGAAGTTCTGCTCGAAGTGGTTGCGCAGCGGGAAGTACAGGAACGGCGTCCCGGCCGCGGTGAGCTCCATGCATGTGGTGAGACCGCCCTGAACGACCGCGAGGTCGCAGGCCGCGAGATGGTGGTCGAGGTCGGGGACGAAGGCACGTACTTCGATCCCGCCGGGCGCGTTCAGCGAAGCCGGGGCGATGCGCGGTCCGGCAAGCACCACGACGCGCAGCCCGGTCAACTCGGCGACGAGCCGCCCGCGCTCGAAGGGCTGGATGCGGTCGTCGGTGCCGTGTATGACGAGCAGCGGCCAGCGGATGCTGCGGTACATGCTTTCGCCGACGTCGAATGAGGGCGGGATGGCGCGCGCCTCCACCGTGCGCGCGAGCGTCTCGCCCGAGGTGCCGCCGGCCCACTCGAGCGCGTCCTCGAGCTGCTTGGTCGAATGGCGGTCGGAATTGACGTTGGAGAGGAAGAAGCGCGCGAAATCCTCGTATTCGCGCAGCCAGTAGTCGCGGTTGTACTTGTCCCAGCCTTCACCAGCCTTCGAAGGCCTCCCGCTTGGCGCGGAAGTGCGCCGGCGTCATGTAGGGGTAGCCAGGGCCGACGGTCGCCGTCGTGCCGACCAGGACCGCCGCGCGTACGCGCCCGGGGTGGTGCGCCGCAAGCATCGCTGCGAGCCCGCTGCCCGAGGACATGCCGACCAGGATTGCCGCCTCGGTGCCGGTCGCATCGAGGACCGCGAGCGCGTCGACCAGGGTGGAATGAAAAGGAGCGTGTCGGGGCCTTCGCCGAAAACCTCGTAATGAATGCGCACGCCATCGCACTCGACCCAGCCGTCGCTTTTCGGAAGCTTGGCGCGCATGCGCGGTCAATCCTTCGACTGCTCCAGTGCACGAATGAGAGCACCGACGCGGCGCAGCGACTCGCGGATGGGGATGCCGCTGCCCTCGATGCCGGTCAATATCAGGCTCTCGGCGCCGACGAACGCGTTCGACACCAGTGCGCCAACGTCCTCGGCGGAAAGCGGCCCAAAGCCCCCGACTTTCCTCTCGAAGTTGCGGGCGACCTCGGTGACCAGCCGCGACCAGCCGAGAAGCGACTCGCGCACCACCGCTCCGACTTCGCCGTCGGCCCAGCCGGCGGCCGAGAGCTCGTGCATGGTGCGCACGTAGCCCGAGGCAAGGTCGTCATCGAGAAACGCGCAGGCCCGGTCCCACTGGTCGGCGAGCGAAAGCGACGGGTCGTCGAACAGCGCGCTGGCGACGCAGCAGCTGTCCATTCAGGTACTCGAACAGCGCCAGCACCAGCCCCTGCTTGGAACCGAAGTGGTAGTGACTTTGGCTCAGGGGAACGCCCAACGGTCGGCACTTCGCCCGTGGAGAGCGCCGAGTAGCCGCGCTCGCGCAGCACCTGCGCAGCCGCGTCAAGCAGGGCGGTGCAGGTGCCGGGCGTGGCAGTTGCCTGCTGGGTCATGCGAGTCCTTTGGGGCCCTCGATATGGATCGCGCTCTAGTTCGGTCGATCGACCGAAGTCAAACCATAGCCCTTCTAACCCACGAGATTCTGAGCTATTTGTTTGATTTAAAACGACAAACGGCATGAACGACACACCACCGCCGAAACGCCCAGGCTCGGCAGCGGTCAACGCTTCGAATAGCCAGCGGCGGCAGCGTGCCGGAAGGTGTCAACCCGATTCGGGTGGTCGCCGAGATGCCGCAGCTGGGCAGGATCGACCAGGCTCTCGCCGTGGCGGCCATCTGCCCCGACAGGCCTCGAGCGCGGCGCTAGAATGCTTCGCTCCTCGGCAGGTGGCGTGGAGTCATCAAAATGGCCGCATCGCCCTTCCGTCCCGTGCTCGACCTGATGGTGCAGTACGCCGCGTACCACCGCGACCGGCGCAACATCGCAACGCATTTCATCGGCATCCCATTGATCGTGTTCGCAATCGGTGTGCTGCTGGCTCGGGTGCCCTTGGCCGGCTTAACCGTGGCCTGGCTGGTCTGGGGGCTTGCCGCCCTCTGGTACCTGACGCGCGGCAGCATGGTGCTGGGGTTCGCGACCAGCGCTGTCAACGCAGTCCTGATCGCACTGGCGCATCCACTGGCGGCGGGCTCCGTCACTTCCTGGCTGGCGTGGGGAATCGGCGCGTTCGTGGTCGGCTGGCTTTTCCAGCTCGTTGGGCACTACTACGAGGGAAAGAAGCCTGCATTCGTCGACGACATCGTGGGGCTGCTGGTCGGGCCGATGTTCTTGGTGGGCGAAGGGCTGTTCGCGGCCGGTTGGGGCCGTGACCTGCTGGCGCAGATCGAGGCCCAGGTCGGCCCCACGCGCATCCGCGACCTCGCTGCGCCCGCGGGTTGACCGAGCGCTCGATACCGCTTCTCGTACCCGTCACGCCGGTGACCGTCGACCGAAGGTGCCCTGTCACTGACCGGGCACTCGGCATTTGTATCCGAGGCCATCCCGCCGCCACGGCTTATGCCCTGAGTTCTCGAGCAGCGTGTCCCTCTGAGGCAATGCCGCATTGCCGCGTCGTGCGCGGAACCGCAGCCGCAGGCGCCTGTCAGATGGGCAGTCACCCAGAAGGACCACAAGATGGACTACAGCAGCGCGCAGAACCAGGTCATGCAGGTCGAGCAGCAGTCGCAGACGCTGATCGAGCACATCCAGACGGTGGCGCAGAAGCTCAAGGCCGCGGCACCTGGCGACGCCACCGGGCGCGAGTGGGCCATGGATCTGCGCGAGATCGCGATCTCGGTGCAGAGCGAAAACCAGATGCTCGCGACGCTGGTGACCCAGATGGGCCAGTATATCCAGACCCTCGAGGCGCAGTTGCAGACGCACCCCAACCCGACGGTGCAGCCGCGCGGCTGGGCAAGCTCAGGCGGCGGCGGGTTTCTCGGCAGCCTCACCGCGGGACTCGGCATGGGCGCCGGATTCGGCCTGGCCGAAGACGCGATCAACGGCATTTTCAACGCGCTCTAGATCCGCCAACCGACACTCGGTCTCGCGAGTCGCGGCGAGAGCCGCCATCACGAATCGGAGATGGTCGCGGGCACAAAACGACAAGGGCTCACAACTGAACGTGGGCCCCTGATTTGAAGCCCGACTTGCGAAGGTCCGCAAACGAGCTCGGATGCGATGGTTTCGCATGATCTGAAGCCGGCTATTTGCGGAGCGTCACCGCGATCCGGTCCCTTGAAGGCGCCTCGGTCGCCAAGGGGCGACGCACCCGCCGGCGTCAGAAAGGCAAGAAGGAGAGGTCGTTGCAGGAGCGGAGCCTCGCGGCTGCTTCGCTACGCCGGACGCAATTGCTGTTGCACGCCGAGTCCACGATCGAGCAGCCGCACTTCGTCGCATCCGATTTGGCGCGGGACAGGTCATCTTCGGCACCCCTTGTCGCAGCCGCTGCTGGCGCCAAGTCCACCGTCTTGGATCGCGTCAGAATATAGGTCTGAATGCGGCGCAATCTCGCACCTTCCCGATCGATATCCTCTTGCATCAGCTTCATCAATTCCGGTGGTGCACTTGCGTCCACCCGTTTTGCCATTGCGGCGAGGATGCCGATACGCGCCTGGTAGACCCGTGCGCAATACGCCGCCCTGAAATCGACGGGCGTCGCTGACTGCAACTCGGTTGCCCAGCCCGAGGGGATTGCGCAAGACAGGATTGCGGTCAGCAGGATTGCCACCGGACGCATACCACTCCAAGCAAAGAGTGCCGCTTGGGAGCGTACAACACGAGGCGACAGGAATGGAACCGGCGACCATCCTGCTGGTCGCCGGTTCGCATCTGGGTTTGGTTGCGGGGGTAGGATTTGAACCTACGACCTTCGGGTTATGAGCCCGACGAGCTGCCAGACTGCTCCACCCCGCGGCAGGATTTGAATTATAGCAATTTTCCGCGGATCGGGTCAAACCGACTCGCGAAGCTCGAGGTTACCGGTACCCGACCGGAATCGTCGCCCGGGCCACGACGCGGCCGCTGCTCCCGCGATGCGCGAGCGACTTCAGGTGCTCGGCGATCGCGGGTCCCATCCACATCACCGGCATCGCCGCGCCCCGCCCCGCGAGGTCGGTACGGGCGATGTCGTATGCGCGAGCAATGTCGTCGCTTCGTCGCATGCCCTTGCCGAAGAACGCTTCGCCGAAGGGCGTGATTCCGATGCCGCCCTCGCAGCCATCCGCGTGAACGCCTGCGGCCGATGACGCGATGACGGCGGTGTCCGCATCCTTCAACGCGTCGAGCCATGCACCGGCGTAGCACGTCGACACGACGACGATGCGCCACTGGATGCCCGCCGCGTCGAGGAGTTGCCGCAGGCCGACCGGGGACAGCGGAACCAGTTCCAGCGGCGGATTGATCGCGGCAAGCGCATGGTCGCGATTCGAGTCGCCGGTTAGGTACACCATGACAACGTCCTCGTCGGAATCGATGATGTCGCCGATCTCGAGCAGCGCCTCGCGCAGATTGGTGATCGTCGCGTAGGGTCGCTCGGCAACGGTCGTCGGGCTGTTGACCAGGAGCACCGAGCGCCCGCGCGTGTTCCAGCGCTCGTCCATCGTGCGCGTGGCGAGCTCGGCATCGACCGCGAAACCGCTGCGTCGCGCATCCGGCGCAAAGCCGACGAAATAGAGATCGGTCATGCCCGGCCGCTCGTCGTCGAGCGCGTCCAGGGCGCGATCCATCAGAAACTGCTGCGCGGCCAGCGCAGGCTCGGACGCGGGATTCACGGGACCCGCGGCCGCGGCGAGCACGTCGACGTCGCGCCACCATGGGGTGAGCGGGCCCACCACCTGCGGGAACCAGACCGGCGCGACGAGCAGCAGGCCACCTCCGAGCGCCCACGCCCTGCGGCGCGGCAGCTGCGGATCGATGCAGACATAGACGGCGCGCATGCACACGACCGCGACCCAGACTCTGAAGGCCTCGCCCAGGAATTGCCTTGCGGCGTCCGTCATCGATGCATCGGTCCGCGGCAGATCGGGGATCACGCTCGCGATCTGGATCGCCGGGAAGGACGCGAGAACGACCACCGGCAGCGCGAGCAGCAGCGATGGGTCGCGGCGCAGGATCGCGATCACCGCGCTGGTGAGCACGAGCACGCCGAGCGAGAGCAGCTCGCTGTGCAGCCCGAGGATCGAGAACTGCGCTTCGTGCGCCGCACGCACCCAGTCGGCATCGATGTCGATCGTGGCCGAAACGACAGCGAGCAGGACCAGCTGCGCCGGCGCGATGCGAAACGCCGTGCGCGAAACGGGCATGAACAGCGCAAGCCGCAGGCCTGCGGCGAGGTTGCGTCCCAGCGACGCGAGTGTGCTACGCACGTTCGCGCTGCGGTGCCGCTGCTCCAGCCGCGAGGGCATATCGCGCGACGATGGCCTCGACCGCCGAGGGGTCGGCGGGAACGACGGTGCAGCGCTGGGGATGCGATTCGAGATCGGCGTACGCGGCCGGCCGCGGCGGCTCGAAGCCGACCGCTTCGCGGATCGTCGCCGAGAACTTCGCGGGCAACGCGGTCTCGATGCAGACCAGCGGGACCTGCGGCAGCCGGAGCTCGCGGCCGACCTTGACGCCGTCGGCCGTGTGCGGGTCGATCAGCGCACGGCAGCGCCGGTGCACGTCGCGTATGGTCGCGACACGGTCGGCGTGCGTGCTGCGGCCCGACACGAATCCGGATTCGCGGACGCGCTCCCACAGCGGCGTCCCTGCGACGTCGAACCCGCCGCTGCGCTCGAGATCACCCCAGAGCTCGCGCAGTCGCACCGGATCGCGGCCGACGATGTCGAACATGTAGCGCTCGAAGTTCGACGCCTTCGAGATGTCCATCGACGGCGAAGACGTCGCGTGGGTCTCGGCCGCGCTGCGCGGACGGTAGCGGCCGGTGCGGAAGAACTCGTCGAGGACGTCGTTCTCATTGGTCGCGATGATCAGCTGCGCGACCGGCAGGCCCATCGCCTTCGCGACGTGGCCGGCGAGGACGTTGCC
>DATGDG010000355.1:0-3559 GCA_035311025.1 Casimicrobiaceae bacterium | reverse complement strand
CGAGCCCGCGGCCCACGAGCATCGCCGGCACCGGGTCGATCACTTCCATCACCTCGACCGGGAAGAGCCCGAGCAGCGCGCAGAAGGTGGTGAGCCACAGCAGCCCCAGGCGCTCGAGCAGCCCCGCGTCGTGCGCCCCGGCGAGCTTCTCCTCGCGCGGGCGGCCGAGGAAGATCACGCCGTAGAACTTGACCATCACGTAGCCGGCAAGCGCGACGGCCAGCACCAGCGCCGCCGCCGCCAGCGGCACCAGCATGTTGATGAACGACTGCGGCAGCGTCGGCGTGAACAGGAATGCCTGCAGCAGCAGCCATTCGGAGACGAAGCCGTTCAGCGGCGGCAGCCCGGCGCTTGCGAGGGTTCCGGCGAGTGCCAGCCACGCGACCCACGGCATCCGGTGGATCAGCCCCCCCAGCTTGCCGAGGCTGCGCTCCTTCGTCGCGTGCAGGACCGAGCCGGTCGCGAGGAACAGCAGGCTCTTGAACATCGCGTGGTTCAGCGCGTGGTAGAGCAGCGCGGCGAGCGCGACCGCCGCGAGCAGCGTCTTGCCGTTGGTCCTGAACAGGATGGCAAGCCCCAGCGCCGCGACGAGGATGCCGATGTTCTCGATCGACGAGTAGGCGAGCAGGCGCTTCATGTCGGTCTGCGCGGCGGCGAAGATGACGCCGAACAGCGCGCTCAGCAGGCCCAGCGCCAGCGCGATTGCGCCCCACCACCACAACTGGGCGCCGAGCAGGTCGAAGGTCACCCGCAGCAGGCCGTAGATGGCGGTCTTGAGCATCACGCCGCTCATCAGCGCCGACACCGGCGACGGTGCGGCCGGATGCGCTTCAGGCAGCCAGATGTGCAGGGGCAGGAGCCCCGCCTTGGCGCCGAAGCCCATCAGCGCCAGGAAGAAAGCGGCGCTGCCCCACCAGCCCGGCAGCGAGATCGCGCGCATCGCCGCGAACGTGTAGTCGCCGTGGCCTCCCTGCAGCACGCCGAAGCAGAGCAGGATCGCGATCGCGCCGACGTGCGCAATCAGCAGGTAGAGGAAGCCCGCGCGCCGGATCTCGGGAATCCGGTGGTCGGTGGTCACCAGGAAATACGACGCGAGCGCCATCGTCTCCCACGCGACCATGAACACGTAGGCGTCGTCGGCGATCAGCACCAGCACCATCGCGGCGACGAACGCGTGGTACTGGAAGCAGATGAGCCCCGGCGCGGTCCCCGACCCGCTGCGGAAATAGCCGGCCGAGAACAGCGAGATCGCGGCGGTGGCGCTGCCCAGCAGCACGAGGAAGAAGGCAGACAGCGCGTCGACGCGCAGGTGGAACGGCAGGTCGGGCAACCCGAGCGGCAGCACCGTCGATTCCGGCGGGCGGGCGAGCGCGAAGCACGCGGCGATCGCGATCGCCACCCCGACCACGGCACCGAGCGGGAACAGCGTGCGGACCGCGCGCAGGCTGCGCGGCCTGAAGAGCCCCGCCGCACCGATCGCCAGCCACGCCGTGGCTGCGATGCCGATCAATGCAAGCGGGGAGGTGGGCACCGGCGCGTCCTTCAGCCCCGGCGCCGTGCGGGCTCTTCTTCGTTCACGGACTCGTCGTCGCTCATTTGACGCGCATGCCCGGCGCGGCCCCTACATCGGGTGCCAGCAGGAAGATGCCCGGTCCGTCACCCGAGGCCGCGAGCACCATGCCTTCGGAGACGCCGAAACGCATCTTGCGCGGCGCGAGGTTGGCGACCATCGGCGTCAGCCTTCCGACCAGCGCTTCCGGGGCATAGGCCGACTTGATGCCGGCAAACACCGTTCGCGGCATTGCCTCCCCGACGTCGAGGGTCAGCCGGACGAGCTTGTCCGCGCCCTCGACCGCGTCCGCGGCGACGATACGCGCGATGCGCAGGTCGACCTTCGAAAAATCGTCGATCGTAATGTGCACGGGGCCCTCACTTTCCTCTCCTTTCCCACTGTCGGGAGAGGGAGGCGAGGCCGGGGCCGGAGAAGCTTCGACATCCAGCAGCGCATCGACCTGTTTCGGATCGACGCGCGTCATCAGGTGGCGATAGGTGCCGATGCGCGCGGGCTCGGACCATGCGTCCTTCCAGACGAAATCGCGGGCGAGGCCGAACAGCTCGCGGGCGACGCGCGAGGCCACCTGGGGCAGCACCGGCGCCAGCATGACCGACAGCAGCTGGAATCCCTGCAGTGCCTGCGAGCAGACGGTCTGCAGCCGGTCGCGCTCACCGGGATCCTTGGCGAGCACCCAGGGCTGTGCCGCGTCGAAGGCCTCGTTGATGCGGTCGGCGATCTTCATCGCGTCGCGCAGCACCTTGCCGAACTCGCGCGCCTCGTAGTTCGCCCGGGCGGCCTCGGCGTCCATCTGTGAGATCGTCAGGCGGTTGGCGCGGTCGTTCGCCGATTCCGAGGGCGTCGCCAGCACGCCGTCGAAGTGGCGCGAGATGAAGGTCGCTGCGCGGCTCGCGATGTTGACGTACTTTCCGATCAGGTCGCTGTTGACGCGCGCGACGAAATCGTCGGGCCCGAAATCGATGTCCTCGACGTGGGAGTTGAGCTTGGCCGCGATGTAGTAGCGCAGCCACTCGGGGTCGAGCCCGAGCTCGATGTAGCGCTGCGGCGAGATCCCGGTGCCGCGCGATTTGGACATCTTCTCGCCGGAGGCGGTGATGAAGCCGTGGACGAAGATGTTGTTCGGCGTCTTGCGCCCCGCGAAGTGCAGCATCGCCGGCCAGAACAGCGTGTGGAAATAGACGATGTCCTTGCCGATGAAGTGGTATTGCTCGACCGCGGGGTCCGCCAGGAACGCATCGAAGCTGCGCGACTCGCCCAGCGCCTGCGCCGCGCCCGAGTCGAAATGCTTCTTCAGCGCCGCGAGGTAGCCGATCGGCGCGTCGAGCCAGACGTAGAAATACTTGGGCGGCGCGCCCGCCGGCTGGTCGGGAATCTCGATGCCGAAATAGGGCGGGTCGCGGGAAATGTCCCAGTCCGAGAGCTTCCGGCCGCCGTCGCCCAGCCACTCCTGCACCTTGTTGAAGACCTCGGACTGCAGCGCCTGCCCCGGCACGGGCGACGCGGTCCAGCGCTGCAGCCAGTCGGCGACCTCGGGGGCCGACAGGCGGAAGAACAGGTGCTCCGATTCGCGCATCTCCGGCCGGGCGCCGGTCAGCGTCGAGTAGGGCTCGATCAGGTCGGTCGGGGCGTAGGTCGAGCCGCAGACCTCGCAGGCGTCGCCGAACTGGTCCTTCGCGCCGCATTTCGGGCAGGCGCCCTTGATGTAGCGGTCGGGCAGGAACATGCCCTTGACCGGGTCGTAGAACTGCTCGATCGTCCTCGTGGCGATCAGTCCGCGCGCGGCGAGCGCGCGGTAGATCGACTGCGCGAGCTCGACGTTCTCGGGCGAATGGGTGGTGTGCGTCGTGTCGAAGCTGATCTGATAGCGCTTCCAATCCGCGCGGTGCGATTCGCCGACGCGCGCGATCAGGGCCTCGGGGCTGATGCCCTCGTCCTCGGCCTTCAGCATGATCGGCGCGCCGTGCGTGTCGTCGGCGCAGACGAAAT
>DATGDG010000354.1:0-3869 GCA_035311025.1 Casimicrobiaceae bacterium | reverse complement strand
AGCCCCCTAGTCGCGGAGACGTACGGATTCCGCTAGACTTGAATGTTTTGCGGCGGCTTCCCCGCGAGCGCGGCGCCGCAACGGCAGCCCGCCGGGGCCGCGCAGACCTTGCCCGCCGCGGCGCCGCGCCGGCGCAGCCTCCTACCCATTCATGCAGAACATCCGGAATTTCTCGATCATCGCCCATATCGACCACGGGAAGTCGACGCTGGCCGATCGCTTCATCCAGCGCTGTGGCGGCCTGTCGGATCGGGAAATGGAAGCCCAGGTCCTCGACTCGATGGACCTCGAGCGCGAACGCGGCATCACGATCAAGGCCCAGACCGCGGCCCTGTCCTACCAGGCCCGCGACGGCCAGACCTACCGCCTGAACCTGATCGACACGCCCGGGCACGTCGACTTCGCCTACGAGGTCTCGCGGTCGCTGGCCGCCTGCGAAGGGGCGTTGCTCGTCGTCGACGCCTCGCAGGGGGTCGAGGCGCAGACCGTCGCGAACTGCTACACGGCGATCGAGCAGGGCGTCGAGGTCGTGCCGGTGCTGAACAAGATCGATCTACCCTCGGCTGAGCCCGACCGCGTCATCGAGGAGATCGAGGACATCATCGGCATCGACGCGCAGGACGCGATTCGCGCCAGCGCCAAGACCGGCGAGGGCGTCGACGACATCCTCGAGGCGGTGATCGCCAGGATTCCCGCGCCCAAGGGCGACCCGGACGCGCCGCTGCAGGCGCTGCTGATCGACTCGTGGTTCGACAACTACGTCGGCGTCGTCATGCTGGTGCGCGTATTCCACGGGACGCTGAAGCCGCGCGACAAGGTCCTGCTGATGGCGGCCGGCGCAACGTACACCTGCGAGCAGGTCGGGGTGTTCACGCCGCGCGCGTCGCCGCGGGAGCAGCTGGCCGCAGGCGAGGTCGGCTTCGTGATCGCGGGCATCAAGGAATTGAAGGCCGCGAAGGTCGGCGACACGCTGACCGGGGCCGCGCGCCCCGCCGCGGCGCCGCTGGCGGGCTTCAAGGATGTGAAGCCGCAGGTGTTCGCCGGCCTCTACCCGGTCGAGTCGAACCAGTACGAGGCGCTGCGCGACGCGCTGGACAAGCTCAAGCTGAACGACGCGTCGCTGCACTACGAGCCCAAGGTGTCGCAGGCGCTGGGTTTCGGATTCCGCTGCGGCTTCCTCGGCCTGCTGCACATGGACATCGTGCAGGAACGCCTCGAGCGCGAGTACGACATGGACCTGATCACGACGGCCCCGACCGTCGTCTACCAGGTGCTGCTGCGCGACGGAACCGTCCTGGAAATCGAGAATCCGTCGAAGCTGCCAGACCTCTCCAAGGTGGAGGAGATCCGCGAGCCGATCATCACCGCGACGATCCTGACGCCTCAGGACTACGTCGGGCCGGTGCTGACGCTCTGCATGGAGAAGCGGGGAGTGCAGAAGAACATGCAGTACGTCGGGCGGCAGGTGCTGCTGACCTACGAGCTGCCGATGGCCGAAGTCGTGATGGATTTCTTCGACAAGCTGAAGTCGGTGTCGCGCGGCTATGCGTCGCTCGACTACGACTTCAAGGAATTCCGCGCCGCGGACGTGGTGAAGCTCGACATCCTGATCAACGGCGAGCGCGTCGACGCGCTGTCGGTGATGGTCCACCGCTCGATCGCCACCTACCGCGGCCGCGAGGTCGCCGCGAAGATGCGCTCGCTGATCCCCCGGCAGATGTTCGACGTCGCCGTCCAGGCCGCGATCGGCTCGCAGATCATCTCCCGCGAGACGATCAAGGCCATGCGCAAGAACGTGCTGGCCAAGTGCTACGGCGGGGACATCACGCGCAAGAAGAAGCTGCTCGAGAAGCAGAAGGCGGGCAAGAAGCGGATGAAGTCGGTCGGCAGCGTCGAGATCCCTCAGGAAGCGTTCCTGGCAGTGCTGCAGGTGAAAGACAAGTGACGGCCTTCGCCGCGGGTCGCGGGCCGCGCCGCGGGCGGAGGGAACGCTCCGTCCCGGTGCGCGCAGGAACGGGTCCGGCGCGGTGCCGGCGAGGGCGCGTGCGACAATGGCGCCCCGCTGACCGGTCCGGCCCCCGCTGCGCGAACATCCCATCCGAGTACGATCCGGTCCCGACGCGACCCAGTCCCAATACGACCCAGTTCAGATCCCAATGGACTTCGCCCTCATCCTGTTCGTCCTGACCGTCATCACGGGCCTCGGATGGCTCGCCGATCGCATCTTCCTCGAGGCCAAGCGCGCTCCGGGCGCGCGCGAGCCGATCTGGGTCGAATACGCGAAGTCGTTCTTCCCGGTCCTCCTGGCCGTGTTCCTGCTCCGCTCGTTCCTCGTCGAGCCGTTCAAGATCCCGTCGTCCTCGATGCGACCGACGCTCGAGGTCGGGGATTTCATCCTGGTCAACAAGTACACCTACGGCATCCGGCTGCCGATCATCGACCGGAAGATCGTGCAGATCAACGACCCGCAACGCGGCGACGTGGTCGTGTTCAAGTATCCGCTCAACCCGTCGCAGGATTTCATCAAGCGCGTCATCGGCGTCGGGGGCGACGTCGTCGAGTACCGCGACAAGAAGCTGACGGTCAACGGAGTGCCGTGGCCCCAGCAGCCCGACCACTCGTACAGCTACCTGGAAGGCCTGCAGTTCCAGACCCTGAAGCGCGAGACCGAGCTCACCGACGGCGACGTCCGCAAGGAGCACACGATCGGCATCAACACCGACGCGCAGCCGGTCTACGCGTCGAACGTCCGGGCGTTCCCCGGTCGCGAGAATTGCGACTACAATGAGCGCGGCTTCCGGTGCAAGGTTCCGGCCGGCGAATACTTCATGATGGGCGACAACCGGGACAACAGCGACGACAGCCGGTACTGGGGTTTCGTCCCGGACGAGAACATCCGCGGCAAGGCGTTCCTGATCTGGTTCAACTGGGACGACCTCGCGTCGTTCGCGTTCAGGCGCATCGGCAGCACCATTCACTGACCGGCATTCGGAACTGCAACTCGGCGGAGGGGACATGAGGGCTGCAAAAGAGCGCGGGCTGTCGATGATCGGATTCCTGTTCACGACGGCGGTGATCATCGTCGTGGCGCTGATCGCGTTCCGGGTGGGCCCGTCGTACATCGAGTACTTCACCGTCCAGAAGGCGCTCGACCAGACGATGCAGGACGTCCAGGACCCGACGCCGGCCGAGATCCGGCGGTCGATGGACCGTCGCCTGTCGGCCGACTACGTCGACTCGGTGAGCGCCGCCGACGTGCTGGTGAGCCGTGAGGGCAACGCGATCGTGGCGACGATGTCCTGGCAGAAAGTCCTGCACATGATCGGCAACGCGAGCATCCTCCTCGACTTCGAGGCGCGCTCGACCCGCTGACATCGCACGCCTTGCCCATTGCGATCGACCACGCTTTCCGCAATCCCGATCTGCTGCGGCAGGCGCTGACCCACCGCAGCTTCGGCGTCCCGCACAACGAGCGTCTCGAGTTCGTCGGGGACGCGGTCCTGAACTGCGTGATCGCGCTCTCGCTCTACGAGCGCTTTCCCGACCTTCCCGAAGGCGACCTGTCGCGCGTCCGCGCGCACCTCGTCAACCGCGATACCCTCGCACGGCTCGCACGGCAGCTCGCGCTCGGTCCGTCGCTGCGCCTCGGGGAGGGGGAGCAGAAAAGCGGCGGCGCCGACCGCGGATCGATCCTGGCCGATGCGCTCGAGGCGATCTTCGGGGCAGTGGCGATCGACGCGGGTTTCGGCGCGGCTGCGCGGGTGATCAGCGGCGTGTACGGCGGGTTGCTGCACGACGCCGATCCGCGCCGGCTCGGCAAGGACCCGAAGACGCTGCTGCAGGAGTGGCTGCAGTCCCAGCGCCTGCCG
>DATGDG010000353.1:0-6580 GCA_035311025.1 Casimicrobiaceae bacterium | reverse complement strand
CGCGCGAGGTCGCCGATGCCGCCGGCCAAGTCCAGCACCCTCGAACCTTCCCGCACCCCGGAGATCTCGACCGCAAAGCGCTTCCACGCGCGATGCAGGCCCGCCAACATGAGGTCGTTCATCAGGTCGTACTTGCCCGCGACCGAATCGAACACGCCGCGCACGCGGCGGGTCTTCTCGTCGGGCGGGACCTGCTCGTAGCCGAAGTTCGTGGTCTCGGTCATGGCCCGACGATCGAAAGCCTGCGCAAGCGTCGCGCTAGGCCGCCGGGCTTCCCGGCGTCCCGGGGTCGCGGCTCGCGCCGGCGGCGGCGAGTCGCTCGAGATAGTGCTGCCACATCTCGTCCTGCCGCTCGCCCAGATCGTAGAGATAGTCCCAGGAATAGATGCCCGTGTCGTGGCCGTCGGAGAATGTCGGTCGAACCGCGTAATGGCCGATCGGCTCGACGGTCGTGATCGTCACCTCGCGCTTGCCGGTCTGCAGCGTCTCCTGTCCCGGGCCGTGACCGCGCACCTCCGCCGACGGCGAATGGACGCGGAGGAATTCGTACGGCAGGCGAAACCTGCGCCCGTTCGCGAACGCGATTTCGAACACGCGGGATGCCTGGTGCAGCTTGATCTCCGTCGGCTGCGGAGTCTTCGTGTCGAGACCGGCCATGGCTTAGCGCTCGTAGGAGAGGGCTAGCGTAGCACAGCGCGTCGCCCGCGCCTGCGGGAAGACGACTACGTGTTGGTCTCGGGAACGATGTCGAGGTTGCCGATCCCGGAGAACATGTTGCGGTTCTTCGCTTCCTTGCCCTTGAGCTTGATCTCGAGCCGCAGGTCGTTGAGCGAATCGGCGTTGCGCAGCGCGTCCTCGTAGGTGATGAGCCCGGCTTCGTAGAGGTCGAACAGCGACTGGTCGAAGGTCTGCATGCCGATCTCGCGCGAGCGCTTCATCAGCTCCTTGATGCCGCCGACGTCGCCCTTGAAGATCAGGTCGGACACCAGCGGGGAATTCAGCATGACCTCGACCGCGGGCACGCGGCCGCGGCCGTCGCGGCGCGGGATCAGCCGCTGCGCGACGAATGCCCGGACGTTGAGCGAGAGGTCCATCAGCAGTTGCGCGCGGCGTTCCTCGGGGAAGAAGTTGATGATCCGGTCGAGCGCCTGGTTCGTGCTGTTGGCGTGCAGGGTGGCGAGGCACAGGTGGCCGGTCTCGGCGAACGCGACCGCATAGTCCATCGTCTGGCGGTCGCGGATCTCGCCGATCAGGATCACGTCGGGAGCCGCGCGCAGGGAGTTCTTGAGGGCCACCTCCCAGCTGTCGGTGTCGACGCCGACCTCGCGCTGCGTGACGATGCAGTTCTTGTGCTCGTGCACGAACTCGATCGGGTCCTCGATCGTGATGATGTGACCGTAGCTGTTCTCGTTGCGGTAGCCCAGCAGGGAGGCCATCGACGTCGACTTGCCGGCGCCCGTCGCGCCGATGAAGATCATGATGCCGCGCTTGGACATGATCACGTCCCGCAGCACCGGCGGCAGGCCGAGGTCCTCGAACTTCGGAATGTCGGTGACGATCGTGCGCAGCACCATGCCGACGCGACCCTGCTGCATGAACGCGTTGACGCGGAAGCGTCCGATGGCCGGCGGGCTGATCGCGAAGTTGCACTCCTTCGTCGACTCGAACTCGGCCGCCTGCTTGTCGTTCATTACGCTGCGCACCAGCTCGATCGAGTGCTGCGGCGTCAGCGGCTGCTTGGACACGGGCGTGATCTTGCCGTCGACCTTGATCGCAGGCGGAAAGCCCGCGGTGATGAACAGGTCGGATCCGTTCTGCCTGACGAGCAGGGCGAGCAGGTCGTGGATGAACTTGGTGGCGTTTTCCCGTTCCATTGCAACCTCCGGTCTTTGCGCTGTCGCGGGCTCAGGCAGCGCCGAACAGTTCCTTGTTGACCGCCCGGTGACGCGCCTCGGGCGCCGATACGACGTTGCGACGGACGAGCTCGACCAGGCACTGGTCGAGCGTCTGCATGCCCAGCGCCTGCCCGGTCTGGATGGTCGAGTACATCTGCGCGACCTTGTTCTCGCGGATCAGGTTGCGGATGGCGGGGGTGCCGATCATGATCTCGTGCGCGGCGACGCGGCCCTGGCCGTCCTTGGTCTTCAGCAGCGTCTGCGAGATGACGGCGACCAGCGATTCGGACAGCATCGCGCGGACCATGTCCTTCTCGGCCGCAGGGAACACGTCGATGATCCGGTCGACCGTCTTCGCGGCCGAGCTGGTGTGCAGCGTGCCGAACACGAGGTGGCCGGTCTCGGCGGCCGTCAGCGCGAGACGGATCGTCTCGAGGTCGCGCATTTCGCCGACGAGGATGTAGTCGGGGTCTTCGCGCAGCGCCGCGCGAAGCGCGTTCGGGAACGACAGCGTGTGTGGCCCGAGCTCCCGCTGGTTGATCAGGCACTTCTTGGATTCGTGCAGGAACTCGATCGGGTCCTCGATCGTCAGGATGTGGCCGAACTCGTTCTCGTTCACGTGGTTGACCATCGCGGCGAGGGTCGTCGACTTGCCCGAGCCGGTCGGACCGGTGACGAGGATCAGGCCGCGCGGCCGGTTGGTGAGATCGGCGAAGACCTTGGGCGCATTGAGTTCCTCGAGCGACAGCACCTTGGACGGGATCGTCCGGAAAGCCGCTGCCGCGCCGCGATGCTGGTTGAAGGCGTTGACGCGAAAGCGCGCGAGGTTGGGGACCGCGAAGCTGAAGTCGCACTCGAGGAATTCCTCGTACATCTTCCGCTGCGAGTCGCTCATGATGTCGTACACCATGGCGTGCACGTCCTCGTGCTCCATCGGCGGCAGGTTGATGCGCCGGATGTCGCCGTGGACGCGGATCAGCGGCGGAAGGCCCGCCGACAAATGGAGGTCGGAAGCCTTGTTCTTGACGGCGAATGCGAGCAGTTCGGTGATGTCCATGTCAGGAGCCGGCCTCCCGACCGGGTTTTCCGCCGTGGACCGTGCTCGCCGGCGCGGTGCCGCCGCTGGGCCGAAGCGTGATGCTCATGGGTTCTCCATGCGCAGCCTCGACGGCGGCGCGATTGGCGTCATATCCGGCAGTTATCCGGGACCTTCGGACCTCTGCCGGCGTTGGATTCTTGACCAAACGCGCTGTAGTATGCAATACACGTGCCAGCGCCGTGATGCTGTTGGCATATCCATTATGGGACTCTACGAGAGCGCATGGCAAGCCACGCTGGCGCGCATCGCCGCGGCCGAAAGGGCGAGCGCCCGGGCGCCCGGGTCGGTGCGCCTGCTGGCGGTGTCGAAGACCTTCCCGGCCGAGGCGGTGCGCGCGGTCCATGCGCTTGGCCAGCGCGCGTTCGGAGAGAATTACGTGCAGGAGGCGAGCGCCAAGCTCGCCCTGCTCGCCGACCTGCCCGACATCGAGTGGCACCTGATCGGGCCGCTGCAGAGCAACAAGACGCGGGTCGCGGCGGCGTCCTTCGGCTGGGTCGAGACGGTCGACAAGGCGAACATCGCCCAGCGCCTGTCGGCGGCCCGGACCGGGGTCCAGCCGCCGCTGGACGTCCTGGTCCAGGTCAACGTCAGCGGCGAAGCGACCAAGAGCGGGGTGGCGCCCGGCGCAGCCCTGGGACTGGCGCAAATCGTCGCTTCCCTGCCCCGATTGCGCATTCGCGGCATCATGGGCATCCCGGCGCCGACCGCCGATACCGGGCAGTTGCGCGCCCAGTTCAGGCAGCTTCGCGGCTGCTACGACGCCTGCCTCGCCGCGGGCTTGCCAGTCGACACGCTGTCGATGGGCATGTCGGCCGACCTCGAGATCGCCATCGAGGAAGGGGCGACCGAGGTCAGGGTGGGCACCGCGATCTTCGGACCGAGGCGGGCCGGATGATGCGAACGACGTTCGACGAAAGTGGAATGTGGAGTGCGGACATGACGATCGCCACTTGCATCCGCGCCGGGACGCCGGCATGACGAGAATCGCCTTCACCGGCGGCGGCAACATGGCCTCCGCCATCATCGGGGGCCTGATCGCGAAAGGCGCGAGCGCAGCGGATTTCCGCATCGTCGAGCCGCTGGCGGCGCAGCGCGAGCGTCTGGCCCGCCGCTTTCCGGGCGTCGCGCTGCACGAAGCCTGCACGGCCGAAGCGATCGAGGGCGCCGACGTCGTCGTGCTCGCCGTCAAGCCGCAGCAGATGCGCGAGGCCGCCGGGGCGCTGGCACCGCTGATCGCACCGGTCGCGTGGGTGCTCACGATCGCAGCCGGCGTGCGCTGCGCGGACCTGTCGCGCTGGCTGGGTGGCTACGCGCGGATCGTGCGCGCGATGCCCAACACCCCCGCGCTGGTCGGCGCGGGGATCAGTGGCGTCTATGCGATGCCCGGGGCGCGCGACCATGCGGCCACTGCGGCGGAGATCCTCGGCGCATGCGGGGAGGTGATCTGGCTCGACGACGAGCAACGCCTCGACGCGGTGACCGGCATCTCCGGCAGCGGTCCTGCCTACGTGTTCTATTTCCTCGAGGCGCTCGAGCGCGCGGCGCGCGAGCTGGGATTCACTGATGCCGATGCGCGACGCCTAGCCTATGCGACCTTCGACGGCAGCATCCGGCTTGCGATGCAAAGCGACGATTCGCCGGCGACGCTGCGCGCCAACGTCACCTCCAAGGGCGGGACGACGGCGCGCGCGATCGAGACGATGATTGCCGGCGGGGTCGCCGAGCACATCGTCACTGCGGCGAAGGCGGCGGCCGCGCGCGCAACCGAGCTGGGCGAGGAGTTCGGTCGCGACGCCTGAACCCGCTTCGCGCGGGCGCGGCGTTCGTATAATGTCCGGCCATGCTGAACTCGGTTCTCGCCTACCTGATCGACGTCGCCTTCGGCCTGTTCACCTACGCGCTGCTGTTGCGCTTCGTCATGCAGGTCCTGCGGGCGCCGTTCCGCAATCAGGTCGGGCAGGCGGTGATCGCGCTGACCGACTGGATCGTCAAGCCGCTGCGCAAGGTCCTGCCGGGGTTGCGCGGCATCGACTGGGCGTCGCTCGTCGCCACGTACGTCTTCCAGGTGCTGTGGCTGCTCGCCTATTACCTGGTGTTCGGATTCGGCTTCTCGCTGTTCGGCGCGGGTTTCGCCTACCTGCTGCTCGCCGCGCTGGTCGCGCTGGTCAAGGCCGCGATCTGGCTGCTGATCGTCGTCGTGCTGGTGCAGGCGGTGCTCTCGTGGACCGCACCCGACGGCCCGCTCGCCGGCGTGCTGAATGCGCTGACCTTTCCGTTCCTGCGTCCGGTGCGCAGGATCGTGCCGCCGGTCGGCGGCACGCTCGACCTCTCGCCGCTGATCGTGCTCGTCCTCGCGCAGGTCGTGCTGATGACGCTGGTGCCCTGGCTGGAAAGCGCGGCGTTGCGGCTCTTCATCTGACGATGCCCACGTGGCTGCGCGAGGAAGGCGACGCGGTCGTGCTCGCGCTGCACGTGCAACCCGGCGCCGCGCACACCTGCGTGGACGGCGAGCACGGCGATGCGCTGAAGCTCAAGCTCGCCGCGGCTCCCGTCGAGGGCAGGGCGAACGCCGAGCTCGTGCGCTGGCTGGCCGGTGCCTTCGGCGTTCCGCGTCGCAACGTCCAGTTGCTTCGGGGTGAAACGGCGCGCGCCAAGGTCGTGCGCATCGTCGCGCCGGCGTTGCGGCCCGATCGCGACTGGCTCTCCGGTCGCGGGCGTTGACGCCCGGCAGCGGCTGCGCCGTCCGCGGCGCCGATCGCCCGATCCGGACCGGTGTCAGCGCGACGCGAGCGCATTGGCCAGGCTGACGAAGGCGGCCACCGACAGCGTCTCGCCGCGCGCGCCCGGATCGATCCCGACGCCGCGCATCGCGTCCTCGCCGCAAAGCGGGGCGAGCGCGTTGCGCAAGGTCTTGCGCCGCTGGCCGAACGCCGCGCCGACGACCTGCGAGAACAGGCGTTCGTCGGTGATCGCGGGCCGGGCCGCACCCAGGGGCTCGAGCCGGACGAACGCCGAGTCGACTTTCGGCGCCGGCCGGAACGCGCCGGGCGGAATGGCGAACAGCCGCGTGACGCTGAACCTGGCCTGCAGCATCACCGACAGGCGTCCGTAGTCCGGCGTGCCCGGCGCAGCTCCCATCCGCATCACGACCTCGCGCTGCAGCATCACGTGGATGTCGCGCAGCCTGGCGTCGAAGCCGGCGAGGTGAAACAGCAGCGGCGAGCTGATGTTGTAGGGCAGGTTGCCGACCACGCGCAGGTTCTCGCCGAGGGTGGCGAAGTCGAACGCAAGCGCGTCGCCTTCGTGCAGGACCAGCTGTTCCGGACCGTAGGTCTCGCGCAGTCGCGCGGCGAGGTCGCGGTCGATCTCGATCGCGGCGATCCGCGTCGCGCGCTCGATCAGGCGCTGCGTGAGCGCCCCGAGGCCGGGCCCGATTTCGACGAGATTGTCCCCCGGACGCGGTGCGACGGCGTCGACGATGCGCTCGATGTAATGCGCATCGGCGAGGAAATTCTGGCCGAAGCGCCGGCGCGCGCGATGGCCGTGCATGGCGTGGCGATCAGGTTTCGGCGCGGGACGCGAGCTC
>DATGDG010000352.1:0-1983 GCA_035311025.1 Casimicrobiaceae bacterium | reverse complement strand
GAAGCGAAACCTGTGCTCGGCGTCGATGTAGGCGATGAGCACCGGAACGTTGGACGTGATCAGTTCGAGGTTCGCCGCAGTGCGCTGCAGCTCGGCGGACTTGTCCTCCAGGGCGGCACTCCTTTCCTGCAGCGTCTGGGCCATCCGGTTGAGCGTGCGCGCGAGCACGCCCAGCTCGTCGTGGCCGTCCACGCTCGTGCGGTGCGAAAGGTCGCCCCGGCCGAAACGCGCCGCATCGGCGGCGAGCTGGCGCAGCGGATCGGCGATCCGGTTTCCCGAATGGAAAGCGAAAGCGACGCCGAGCAGCAATGCGGCGAGTCCCAACATGACCGTGCCCGTCACGCTCGCCTGCGACGACGAGGCCGTCGCTTCCGCCGGCGTTTCCACGTACACCCGCCAGGGCGCGCGCGATGACTCGGCGTACGCCGTCAGCTGCGTGACGCCGTTCGCTCCGCGGCGCCAGGCGGTGCCTTGGGCCGGTCGCGACCCGGCCTGGTTGTCGACGGCATCGGCGAATTTTCTGCCGATCCAGGGGGCGGGATCCCGGTTGCGGGCGAGGACGATGCCGTCGGCGTTGACGAGCGTCACCACCGCGCGCGCCGGCGTGACGCCCCCGGCGTCGAGCATCGCGCTGAGTTCCAGCAGGCGGGTCGATGCCGTCACGACGCCCTGGGGCTCACCGGCAGCGTCGAGGAGGGGGCGCGCGAAGATCTCGCTGGGCCCGTCGTCGTCGGGCGAGCGTCGCGGACCCTCGATCGTCAGCGAGCGTCGCGTCAGCGCTGCGCGGAAATCGGGTCGGGCGGCGCGGTCGCGTTGACTGCGCGTGCGGTCCAGGGTCCCGACGTTGCGCCCGTCCAGCGTCCATACGTCGATGCTGTTCATCGACCGCGGAAGGTCGCCGCGCAGGCCCTGCAGGAAGCTGTCGTTCGCCTGGGTGCTCGCCACCTCGGCGACCACGCCGTGACTCGACAGCGCGATGGCTCCCGCCATGTCGCTCACGTAATCGTCGACGCGCGCTGCGACCAGTCGCGCCACCGAAAGCATCCGCTCCCGGGCTTCTTCGCGGTCGGTTGCCGCCTGCCGGGTGGCGCTGAGGCTGACGTAGGCGATGAACGGCAACCCCAGTGCCAGCACCACCAACACGAGTCGCATGCTGATGCTCGACCGGAACGGGATCGGCGCCGGGGCGGCAGCCGCGGCGGACGCTTCCGAAGGATCCGGTGGAGCCGGCGGTCCGGACGACGACGCTCCGCCGCCTCCCGCCGCGCCCGCGGTGGAGCCGGGAATGCGATCCTGGGGCGCCACGTTCACCTGCGGATCCACGATCAGGCCGGATTGGGGACTCCCTACGCTGCAAGGAATGTGCCGTGCCTTGGCGATCGCGCTTCATTGCGGTGCAGCGTCCTCCGAACCGCACTCGGCGATAATGCCGGCCTCGCAACCTGCGCGACCCTGAGTTTCGATGCATCTGCACATCCTCGGCATCTGCGGCAGCTTCATGGGGGGCATCGCGGCCATTGCGCGGCGGGCCGGTCATACCGTCACCGGCTGCGACGCCAACCCGTATCCGCCGATGTCGACCCAGCTCGAGGCCCTCGGCATCGGCCTCACCGAGGGTTTCGACGCGGCGCAGCTCGACGGCGTCGCGCGGCGAGCCGACGTCTTCGTCGTCGGCAACGTCGTTTCCCGCGGCAACCCGCTGATCGAGGCGGTCCTGGACCGCGGCCTGCCATACAGCTCGGGACCCCAGTGGCTCTACGAGAACGTTCTGGCTGGGAAGTGGGTGCTCGCTGTTGCCGGGACCCACGGCAAGACAACGACTTCGGCGATGCTCGCCCACATTCTCGAGCAGTCGGCACTCGACCCGGGTTTCCTGATCGGGGGGGTGCCGCTGGATTTCGAGGTTTCGGCCCGTCTCAGCGACAGCGCATTCTTCGTCATCGAAGCCGACGAATACGACACGGCGTTCTTCGACAAGCGATC
>DATGDG010000351.1:0-2720 GCA_035311025.1 Casimicrobiaceae bacterium | reverse complement strand
TTCGCCGACAGCGTGTCGCCGATCGTCGTCATCGTCTGCGGCGGCAGCGCGTGCTTCGAAAGATCGGCATAGCGCGGGTCGCCGCCTGCGGCCGGGGGGACTCCCGACGGCTCGTAGGGTGGCTGGGTCGTGTTGACCGAGTACCCGTCCGGCGTCACCGAGCCGCCGAGGAATTCGGGTGGACCCGCCAGCACCGATGCCGGCGATCCGGGCTTGACCTTCAATCGGCCGCGATCGTCGAGTTGCGCGCGCATGGCCTGTGGCGCGTCGGAATCGATCGGCGTGCAGGCGCAGACCAGCCACATGTGGTTCAGGTACGAGCCGCCGAAAGCACCCATGAAGAAGTTGTCGGCGAGCGTGTACTCGAGCGCCCATTTCCACATCGGCAGCGTCGACCCGTCGTAGTAGCCCATGGTCAGCGCACCGGCGTTGGAGGCCGCGACGAAACGGTCGTTGCGCCCGCCGTCGATCTGCTCCTGGTTCCGATAGAACTCGTGGATCAGGTCGCGGGTGCGCACCGACAGCGGCAGGTCGATCGGCGGCGCGTCGATGCGGAATGGCCTGTTCGGCAGGTTGCGCGGGAACGCGGGATCGATTCCCGGGCCCTGCCCTTTCCACACCGGCGGCAGCGTCGCGAGCGGCGCGCCGTCGCGGTCGACCTGCGTGTACTGCGCAGGCGTCGCGTTCGCGATGCCGTCGGCGCCGGGGAAGAGGCCGTAGAGATTGTCGAAGCTGCGGTTCTCGGCGTAGATGACGACGATGTGCTGGATCTTCGCGAGACCTCGGTCGAGCGCGGTCCGGTCGGGGCCGGTCCGCTCGATCGCCGACGGCGTCGCGCAGCCCGCGGCCAGCAGCGCGAACGCGAATGACAGCAGCGGCAGCGCACGCAGCCACGGCCACGGGGCGGACCTGCCGCTGCGTGCCGATCCGCGGAGCGTCCTCGCCATGCCGGAAGCCGGCATCTCGGATCTCCGCTGTCGCCGGCTGCGGCAATCCTCAGCCATCGCTCGCCAGCGTCACGCTCGCACGAACCGTCCCGGCACGCTCGTGCCGCGCCGTGATGCCGACCGTGTCCCCCGCCTTCGCGCGCAGGATCCATTCGAGCTTCATCCGATCGTCGGTCAGGCCGTAGTCCGGCCAGAACGAGACGCCGGTGTGCTTGTAGGCCTTGCCTTCGAGCTGGCCCACCTCGTCGCGCAGCTTGCCGGTCACGAGGCTCGCGCCCGCCGGCAGGTCGATCTCGGCGACCAGCCCGCGCACCGTCTTGCGCGCCAGCGCGCGCTTGGACACGTAGGTCGGCAGCCAGCCCGTGTTCTGGATCACCAGCGCGACCTTCCACGTGCCGTCGCCGAGCGCCTGCGCTCCCGCGTGGACGAGCTCGAGCCTGGGCGAGCACAGCGCCTGCCACAGCAGCCATTTCGGGAAGCGCGCGATCTCGCGTTCGAGCAGCGGCAGCGGCGGATTGCCGAAGGCATTGAAGCGATCCATGCCGCCGATCTCGACGCGGCCGAGTTGCGGATGGTCGAAAGGCTTCCAGTCGCGATAGGCGGCACCACCGAGCTTCTCCTCGCTCCAGCGGAACAGCTTCAGGTCGTCTTCGATCGGATGATCGCGGAACCAGTCGATGTACTTGTAGTTCTCGATGCCGGCCTCGCGCATCGGCGCCCAGATCTCGACGACCCATGTGAACGCACCCAGGTGCTCATAGAGCCAGTCGAAGCTGCCGCTGATCACCGATTTCGGGTGGTAGCGGAACTCGTGGAACACGGAGATCGCCGGATAGCCGGTCAGTTCGGTGCCCTTGCGGCCGGTGCATTGGTAGAACCACAGGTCCTCCGCGTCCATCTCGTCGTCGGACAGGTGCTCGAACGGCCGCAGCAGCACGCCGCTCCAGGTGTGGAACGTCGTTCCACCGGTGATGTTCGGGTGGCGGACGACGAAGTCGACGACCGCGCGGATCTCGGGCTCGGAGGTCGGATACGGTCCCGCGCCCTGCTGCTCGCATTCCTGGCGCCAGCTCGCCGGGAAGTTGCGGTTGAGATCGAGCCCCTGCAGCGGACGCTTGATCTTCAACGTGTAGCCGTCGTAGCTGTCGTAGCGGCCCTCGGGCATCACCCGGTAGTAGGTCCCCCCGGTCTCGGTCGGGTCGCGGCGCACCATCAGCCGCGGTTCCTGCGGGTGCGGTTTCCACAGGCCGTTGGGATCGGGAATGCGCATCTGCAGGATGCGACCGTCGCCGTCGATGTCCTCGACGGCGAGGCCCTCGATCTCCTCCTGGTCCAGCGGATACGGTCGCGTCGACGAGCGCACCCACTTCGGCCGGTCGGCGAGCGCCCATTCGGCGCCGTCGGGATTGATCCGCGGGCAGACGTAGAACGCGCGGGTGTCGAGCGCCCGCGTCACGTCGGCATCCTTGCCGTGGCCCCGGACCAGCGTGTCGACGAAATACAGCGCGGCCGCCGACGCCGCCACCTCGGTCGAGTGGATGTTGCCGTCGACCCAGAACGCCGGCTTGTCGGACGCTGCGCCGGTCGCGGCGTTGGTCAGCGTCAGCACCCAGATGTCGCGGCCATCAAAGCTCTTCCCGATCGACTCGATCGAGACCAGCGCAGGATGCTCGCGCGCCAGCGCGTGGAGGATGTCGGTCAGTTCGGCGTAGCGGTGGAAGCGGTCGAAGGCGATCTGGGGCATCGTGGAAACGTCGAGGTGGATGGGTGGCG
>DATGDG010000350.1:0-3769 GCA_035311025.1 Casimicrobiaceae bacterium | reverse complement strand
CCCGCGCTGCAGCGTGATGTGTCCGGAGTGGGCCCAGCCCTTGAAGCGGTCGACGACGTAGGTGAGCCCCGAGCTGCCCTCGGTCAGGTAGGGCGTGTCGATCTGCGCGATGTTGCCGAGGCAGACGACCTTGGTTCCCGGACCTGCGCGGGTGATCAGCGTCTTCATCTGCTTCGGCGTCAGGTTCTGCGCCTCGTCGATGATCAGGAACTTGTTGATGAACGTCCGCCCGCGCATGAAGTTGAGGCTCTTCACCTTGATCCGCGAGCGGATCAGGTCGCGGGTGGCGGCGCGTCCCCAGTCACCGCTCTCGTCGTCGGTCTTGTTCAGCACGTCGAGGTTGTCCTCGAGCGCCCCCATCCAGGGGTTCATCTTCTCCTCCTCGGTGCCCGGCAGGAAGCCGATGTCCTCGCCGACCGGGACCGTGACGCGCGTCATGATGATCTCGGTGTAGACCTTGAACTCGAGGGTGAGCATCAGGCCCGCGGCGAGGGTCAGCAGGGTCTTTCCGGTGCCGGCCTGGCCGAGCAGGGTCACGAAGTCGATGTCGGGATTCATCAGCAGGTTCAGCGCGAAGTTCTGCTCGCGATTGCGCGCGACGATTCCCCAAACGTTGTTCTTCTGGTGCGTGTAATCCTTGAGCGTCGACAGCACTGCGCTCTTGCCCTGGATGTCCTTGACGATCCCGTGGAAAGGGGTTTCGCCCGACTGCTCGAGGAACAGGAATTCGTTGACGTGCAGCGATGGCACCAGCGGACCGCTGAGGCGGTAGTAGGTGTGGCCGCCCTGCTGCCACGATTCCATGCCCTTGTCGTGCTTCTCCCAGAAATCAGCGGGCAGCTCGCGGATGCCCGAGTACAGGAGCTCGGTGTCCTCGAGGACCTTGTCGTTGAAGTAGTCCTCGGCGGCGATGCCCAGCGCGCGCGCCTTGATCCGCATGTTGATGTCCTTGGACACCAGGATCACGCTGCGCTTCGGGTGCTGGTGCGACAGGTGCATGACGACCGCGATGATCTGGTTGTCCGCCTTGCCGCTGGCGAGCGACGCCGGCAGGCTGGTCGCGATCCCCTCCGTCTGCAGGAACAGGCGCCCGGTGGCGGCCCCACCCGACTTCTCCGCGAGCGGTATTCCGTGCGCGATGCCGGCGGTCCCCGGCTCCGCGTGCATCGTGACGAGCTCGTCGAGGAAGCGCGATGCCTGGCGCGCATTGCGCGCGACCTCGGTCATGCCTTTCTTGTGGGCGTCGAGCTCCTCGAGCGTCAGGATCGGCAGGTAGATGTCGTGTTCCTCGAAGCGGAACAGGCTGGTCGGATCGTGCATCAGCACGTTCGTGTCGAGGACGAAAAGCTTGGTCGACTGGGACGACCCGATGCGGGCCGGCTTGCGGGAAGGCAGGAGATGAAGCGTGGAGGGAGCGGGGCGCAGCTTGCGTTCGACCATGGGCCTCCTGGGAGATCGACGGGCGGGGCCCGATCTGGCCCCTGCGGCCTTAATGTAGGCCCGATCAAGCTCCGCTACAAGAGGTAGCGGTCAGGCGCCGGGCCGATGCAAGATTTTGTGGTGGAAAGCGCACATCGCCGCGCGAGGACCGCGAACCGCGGCGAGGGCGATGTCAGAGGGTCTTGACGAAATCCAGCACGTCCTGGGCATGCCCCGGCACCTTGACGCCGCGCCACTCGCGGGCGAGCCTGCCCGACGCGTCGATGACGAAGGTGCTGCGCTCGATGCCGCGCACCTTCTTGCCGTACATGTTCTTCATCTTGATGACGCCGAACTGCGTGCAGAGCGCCTCGTCGGTGTCGGCGAGCAGCGGGAACGGGAATTCCATCTTCGCCTTGAAATTCGCGTGCGACTTCAGCGAGTCGCGCGAGATGCCCGCGACGACCGCGCCGAGCTTCGCGAATTTCGCGTGCAGGTCGCGAAACTGCATGCCCTCGGTCGTGCAGCCCGGCGTGTTGTCCTTGGGATAGAAGTAGAGCACGACCGGGTGACCGGCGTGGTCGGACAGGCGGAAGGTCCCGTCGGTCGAAGCGATCTCGAAATCGGCGACATGCGTGTCGGTCATCGGGCGGTCCTCGAATGGGGCAGCTTCAGGCGGCTTCCCGCAGCAGTGAATCGGCCAGGAATTCCTCGCCCTGCACGAGCAGGGTCCCGGATCGTCCTTCGATCGTACCCGGCCCGACTTCGCAGCGGGGCAGGGCCAGCGGCTCGACCGCGTCGCGCAGCGCCCGCACGGGTCCCAGCGCCCAGCCCTGGGCTCTCCATCCGGTCAGCAGCTGTTCGAATGCGCCGGCGAGACGCCCGCCCTCGAGTTCGGCGTGAAGCGTGTACACGTGGCCCGACGCGCGAGGCTCGCGCGTGCGCTCGAGGACGTGGGCGGCGACGTTGTCCTCGGTGATCGCGCCGACGCCGATCAGTTCGTCCAGCGTCGGCAGTGTCGTCGGGAACTGCGGACAGCGCACGAGCTCGCCGCGCCACACCGGCAGGTGGGGATGCGTGCCCCGACCGTCTGAGCAGTAGTCGAAACCGAGCTCCTGCGTCAGTCGCAGCGCGTGCACGTTCATCTGCCAGCCGGCGGCCCCGTGGGTCGTCGGGGGCTCGCCGAAGATCTCCGCGTAGCGCTCGCAGGCCCGGTTCATTTCGCGGCGCGTCCAGTCGCCGTCGGCGGTCGCCACGCCGTCCTGCCAGCGGATGTGGTCCCAGCAATGGATCCCGGTCTCGTGGCCCGCGTCGCGGACGCTCTTCATGACGTCGGCGGCGCGGGCGCCGATGTCGGGTCCGGGCAGCAGCGTCCCGTAAAGCAGGGTGCGCAGGCCGTAGTGCTTCAGTACCGACGTGCGACGTACCTTGCCGAAGAAACCCGCGCGGAAGATGCGCTTGATCGCGCGCCCGGTGTGGTCGGGGCCCAACGAGAACAGGAACGTCGCGGTGACCCCATGGCGACCGAGGATCTCGAGGAGCCGCGGAACGCCTTCGCGCGTGCCGCGCAGCGTGTCGACGTCTACCTTGAGCCCCAGCCTCATTCGACCAGCGCGCGCGCCTCCGCGACGTGGCCCCGGTACGCCTCGAAGATGCGCCGCAGCGCATCCTCCATCGAGACGCGCGGCTGCCACTGCAGGTCGGCGCAGGTGTTGTCGATCTTCGGAACGCGATTCTGCACGTCCTGGTAGCCGTCGCCGTAGTAGGCCGCCGCCGTCGTGTCGACGATCCGCACCGCGGCCGCGCTGTCGCGGTACTCGGCATACTGCGCGGCCATCGCAAGCATCATCTGCGCGAGCTCGCGCACCGAGAAGTTGTTCGCGGGATTGCCGATGTTGTAGATCTTGCCGCTCGCGATCCGGCCCGGGTTGTCGATGATCTTCATCAGCGCGGCGATGCCGTCGTCGATGTAGGTGAAGGCGCGCTTCTGGGTGCCGCCGTCGACGAGCTTAATCGGCTCGCCGCGGACGATGTGGCCGAGGAACTGGGTGATGACGCGCGAGCTGCCTTCCTTGGCGGTGTTGAGCGAATCGAGGCCGGCGCCGATCCAGTTGAACGGCCGGAACAGCGTGTAGTCGAGCCCGTCCTGCTGGCCGTACGCGTGGATCACCCGGTCCATCAGCTGCTTGGCGCACGCGTAGATCCAGCGCGGCTTGTTGATCGGCCCGAGCACCAGGTCGGAGCGTTCCGGATCGAACGTGGCATCCTCGCACATGCCGTAGACCTCGGACGTCGAAGGGAACACCAGCCGCTTCTTGTGGCGTACCGCCGCGCGGACGATCGGGAGGTT
>DATGDG010000349.1:0-6669 GCA_035311025.1 Casimicrobiaceae bacterium | reverse complement strand
GTGCCATCGGCGAAGATCAGCGTCGGCGTCGCGTTGATGTGCAGCGAAGCGCCGAGCGCCTGGGTCCTGGCGACCGGGTCTCCGCAGTCGCCCTTGTTGTCCGGGAGCTTGCCGGACGCGAAATACGTGTCCCAGGCCTTTGCGCGATCCGGTGCACACCAGATGATCTTCGACTTGCGTGCGGCGTCGGGATGCAGCTGGTCGATCGGGAACAGGAACGTGTAGATGGTGACGTTGTCGAGCCCCTGCATCTCCTTCTCGAGGCGATGGCAGAACGGGCAGTCGGCATCGGAGAAGAGGTAGATCGTCCGCGACCCGTCTCCCTTGACCCGCTTGAAGGCGAGGTCCAGCGGAAGCTTGTTGACCGCCACGCGGTTCAGCTTGCGCGATTGCGCCTCGGTCAGGTTCTGCTTGGTCGTCGTGTCGTAGATCGATCCGACGAAAACGTACGTGACCTTGGGATCGGTGTAGATCAGCTGGTCGCCCAGCATCACCTCGTACAGGCCGAGATAGCCGCTCTTCGCGATGTGGCTGATCTCGGCGCCGGGGAACTTCTGCAGCAGCAGCTTGCGCATCGCGGCCACGTCCGGAGTTTCGGCGGGCACCTGCGAGGCTGCCGTCGTCGCCGCGGGGACCTGCGACGCGGGCGCCTGCGCAAGAGCTGCGGGGATCGTCGTGCACGCGATGGCAGCGATCGCGATGACGCGGAACAGCGACTGCCAACGGTCTGGTTTTGTCATTCGGTTCTCCGGAACTTGCGTTATCGCAGCGCCGGTTGGGACAGCGCGCGCTTGATGATCGGAAGCCTGTCGACGGCGGAAAGCCCGGCGTTGCGCAGCGTCCGCAGCAACGGATTGCGGGCACCGAAAAGTCGTGCGAGTCCGTCGGTGACCGCGTGCATGGCCAGCACCGGCTCCGCCCGGCGGCGCGCATAGCGCTCGAGGAGCACGGGCGCGCCGGCATCGGCGACCGGGCCGCGCTCCGCCAGCACCGTTGCCAGCGCCTGCGCATCCCCGAAACCGAGGTTAACACCCTGCCCCGCCAGCGGGTGGACAGCGTGCGCGGCGTCGCCGACGAGCGCCATCCGATGGGCGATGGACGTCGGGAGCCGCAGCGATCGCAGCGGGAAAGCGGCCGGCGGGGTGATCAGCTGGAGCGCGCCCAGCGCGTCGCTCCCCGCCGCCGCGACGCGCCTGCAGAACTCCTCGTGCGGCAGCGCCATGAGTTCGCGCGCGAGCGCGTCGGGCGCCGACCAGACGATCGAGATCCGCCGCCCCGGCAAGGGCAGCCAGGCGAGCACGCCGCCGTCGTCGCGGAACCACTGTCGCGCGCATCCATGATGCGGGTGCTCGCATTCGAAATTCGCGACCACGCCCTGCTGATGGTAGTCCCGCGGTTCGGCAAGCAGGCCGGCCGCGTGCCGGACCCAGGAATTGAGGCCGTCGGCGCCGACGACCAGGCGACCCGAATAGCTGCGGCCGTCGTCGAGCGCGAGGGTGCCCTCGCCTGCCGACCAGGAGAGCTTCGCGAAGCGACCTTCCGCAACGACATCGACCCCTGCCGCATGCGCCTGCAGCAGCAGCGCGGCGCGCAGCGCGCGCTCCTCGACGATCCATGCGAGCGCACGCTCGCCGAGCTCGTAGGCGGAGAACGACAGCGTCGCGCCGGTGTCGCCCTCGATGCGCATCGACTCGATCGCGGCGATGCGCTCGCAGGACAATCCCTGCCACGCGCCGATCGCCTGCAGGAACGATGCGCTTCCGGGGCTGATCGCGTAGACGCGAACGTCCCAGCCTTCGGCTTGCGCCGCGGCGAGCGGCCCGCGGTCGATCAGCGTCACGCCGAGCCCCGAGCGGGCGAGCGCCGCGCCGAGCGCAAGGCCGACGAGCCCCGCGCCCGCAATGACGACGTCGCGGCTTGCGACCTGATCGCTCATCCGGCCAGGGTTTCGACGACCAGCTGCTGGTTCGTGTAGATGCAGATCTCCCCGGCGATCGACAGTGACTTGGTGACGATTTCGGCGGCCGGCAGCTCGGTGTTGTCGAGCAGTGCCCGCGCCGCCGCCTGCGCGTAGGCACCGCCCGAGCCGATCGCGACGATTCCGTGCTCGGGCTCGAGCACGTCGCCGTTGCCGGTCACGATCAGCGATGCCGAGTGATCGGCGATGGCGAGCATCGCTTCCAGCCGGCGCAGGACGCGATCCGACCGCCAGTCCTTGGCGAGTTCGACCGCGGCGCGGGTCAAATGTCCCTGATGCTTCTCGAGCTTGCCCTCGAAGCGCTCGAACAGCGTGAACGCGTCGGCGGTCGCGCCGGCGAATCCCGCGAGCACCTTGCCCTGGTAGAGGCGCCGGACCTTCCTCGCCGTCGCCTTGATCACGACCTGGCCGAGCGTCACCTGGCCGTCCCCGCCCAGGGCGACGGCACCGGCACGCCGCACCGACAGGATCGTCGTTCCGTGGAAGGTCTCACCGGTCATGCCGCGCGCATCCCGCCTTCAGTCGACCTTCTTGAGGAAATGGCGCGGCGAGACCCCGATCAGCAGCAGCAACGCGCGCACGATCGGCGTCGCTCCGACGATCTGCACCACCTTGTGCTGGCCCTCGAGACGGAGGATCGAATTCAGAAGCGCGCCGGCACAGACGAAATCGATGCGCTCGACGGCGCTCATGTCGATGGTCACGACGTCGCGCTGCGCGGCGAAGGGTTCGAGCTGCGCGAGCTGCGTCGGGGCGGTACCGACGATCACCCCTTCCCAGACGACGGTCTCGCCATCGGCGACCGTTCCCGGCGCCGCAGCCCAGAGCGCCGCCGACACCGCGTCGGGTGCGAGCCCGCCGTTCGCGCTGCCTTGCGGCGCGCGCGGCGGCGGCTCCCACGATGGCGGCGAGAGCTCGAAGGTGACCGCGTACTCGACAGCCCTGTCGTCGAAGCCCGCCTGGTCGTGGTGCCATTGCTTGAGCTCGAGGGAAAGCAGCCATGCGCCCTCCCCGCCTTCCCTGCCCTCTGCGACCGCCGTCTCGAGTGCCGCGACGAGCTTTTCGGGTCGCTGGATAGCGAGCTCCATCCGCTGGCGACGCGCGCGGGAAAGCTCGTGGGCGAGCATGCGTGCGCCCTCGTCGTCGAATCCGGCGACCGATGCCAGGTCGATTCTCGCGCGGGGAACGCACTTTTCGAGTGCGCGCCGCAGGCCGTCGAGCTGTGCGCCACTCCCCGACGCGAGCCTGCCGGTGATCGCGATGTAGCCGCCGTGGCCCTTGTCCTCGTCCTGCGGCCGTGACCGGGCATTCCAGGATGGCGCGGAACTCTCGAACTGGAGGACGTAATTCATCGCCAGCTGGTCGAACGCCGCGCGATCGTTGTCACGCTGCAGCAGGTCGAACAGCGCGAGCCAGGCCAGGGCGGACTGCCTCGCCTCGGGGTCGGCCTGGATGCCCTGCTCGAGCACCGGGCGCGCCGCGCGCTCCTGACCGCTCGCGAAGAGCAGCGCCGCGTTCTCCAGCACTTCGCACAGCCCCGGGTTCGCCTGCGCGACCTCGATCGCGGCAGGTGCCGTCGACCAGTCGATGATGCTCGCACCCCGCAGGCTCGACTCGCCCAGCGGCTCGAACGCGGGCGACTTTCCGGCCCGGCGGCCGGACGCCTGCGCAGCGAGCTCGCGCGCCGACACGACGTGCGGAGGCTTGGGCGGGCGCGTCGCACCCGACGCCTTCGCGGCCACCGACTTCCTTGCTGACGCCTTGCCGAAAATTGCCATTCCGGGCGCTTATGCCGTTGGAATAAGGATTCTGATTATGTCCCTGCATCACCCGCTGGACAAGCGAGCGCGGCCTTGGTGCCGGTTTTGCCTCCATTCCGTTGCCCAGATGACAACGGCCGGAGGACCGGCCGTTGCGCAGGGTACGAAACGCGGTGCCCGATCAGCTGCGTCCGAGGTTCTCGGCGGCGAAATCCCAGTTGAGCAACTTGTCGATTACAGCATTGACGTAGTCGGCGCGCCGGTTCTGGTAATCGAGATAATAGGCGTGCTCCCAGACGTCGATTGTCAGAAGCGGCGCCTGGCCGCGGGTCAGCGGTACCTCGGCGTTGCCGGTCTTGACGATCTTGAGCTTGCCACCCTCGGCCACCAGCCAGCCCCAGCCCGAGCCGAACTGCGACACCGCATTGGCGGCGAAATCCTTGCGGAAGTTGTCGTAACCGCCGAGATCCGAGTCGATCATCGCTGCGAGCTTGCCCGCGGGCTTGCCGCCGCCGCCGCGCTTCAGGCTGTTCCAGTAGAAGGTGTGGTTCCAGATCTGCGCGGCGTTGTTGAACAAACCCGCCTTGTCCGCCTTGCCTGCGGTGTCGGCGATCACCTTCTCCAGCGTCGCGCTTTCGTAATCGGTGCCCTTGACGAGGTTGTTGAGGTTGTCGACATAAGTCTTGTGGTGCTTGCCGTAGTGGAATGACAGCGTGTTCGCCGTGATGACCGGGTCGAGCGCGTTGTCGGCGTAGGGCAGGGGCGGCAGCGTGAACATATCGGCGAGCTCCTTCGATCAATGGATTGGAAAAGCAGGGCGGCATCGACGGCAAACCGCGTGCGTCGCTCCTGGCGACGCCGCGACCGCAGCGCGAGCCGGGTTCGCGCGCGGGATCAGTCGCCGTAAAGCTTCTGCACCCGCTCGCGGCGCTCCTGGGCCTCGATCGACAGCGTCGTCATCGGGCGCGCAAGGAGTCGCGGAACGCCGATCGGCTCGCCGGTTTCCTCGCAGTAGCCGTAGGAGCCGTCTTCGATCATCCGCAGCGATTTTTCGACCTTCTTCAGCAGCTTGCGTTCCCGGTCGCGGGTGCGCAGCTCGAGCGTGTACTCCTCCTCGAGCGTGGCGCGATCGGAAGGATCGGTCGTGATCTCGTTCTCGCGCAGATGCTCGCCGGTGTCGTCGGCGTTGCGCAGGATCTGGTCGCGAACGTCCATCAGCCGCTTCTTGAAGAACGCGAGCTGGGCTTCGTTCATGTAATCCTTCTCCGGAGCCTTGAGGATTTCCTCCTCCGTCAGCTCGCGGGGCTGTTTCTTGACGGCGGTTGCGGTTTTGGCTGCCATGCTTCGATCCATCCGTAACGTCGTTGCGGCGCGGTGCCGGGGCATTTGATCAGGCACCACGCGTTGCCCGCGGGAAATTGGAAATTATAACCCGTCCACGGCGCGCGCGCGACCCTCCGCAAAACGCGCTTTGAGCCTCGCCCGCCCCTAGGGCACGCGCCTATAATCCCGACAAAACAAGGAGTTCCGGTGCACCCTTCGTTGCTCAAGCTGACCCGGCCCGATGACTGGCACGTCCACCTGCGCGACGGCCCGGCGCTGCGGGCAGTCGCGCCCGCCACCGCACGGGTATTCCGGCGAGCAATCGTCATGCCCAACCTCAAGCCTGCCGTGACGACGGTGGAGGCGGCCTTGGCGTACCGCGAGCGGGTCCTCGCCACGCTTTTGCCGGGCACGGGCTTCGAGCCCCTGATGACGCTGTATCTGACCGATGCCACGTCGGCCGGGGAGATCGCCCGTGCCAAGGCGAGCGGATTCGTCCATGCCGTCAAGTACTACCCGGCGGGCGCGACGACGAATTCGGAATCCGGGGTGACCTCGCTCGAGCGCGCGTATCCGGCACTTGCCGCCATGGAGCGGCACGGCGTCGTGCTCGCGATCCACGGCGAGGTGACCGACCCGGAGGTCGACGTGTTCGACCGCGAGCGCGTGTTCATCGACCGCGAGCTCACCGCGATCCTGCGGGATTTTCCCGGGCTCCGCGTCGTCCTCGAGCACATCACGACCCGCGAGGCGGCCGAGTTCGTCGGCGAGGCACCCGGCAACCTGGCCGCGACGATCACGCCGCAGCACCTCCTCTATTCGCGCAATGCGCTGTTCGCCGGCGGGCTGCGTCCGCACCTCTACTGCCTCCCCGTCCTCAAGCGTGAAGCCCACCGGCATGCGCTCGTCGCAGCGGCGACCTCGGGCAACCCCAGGTATTTTCTCGGAACCGACTCCGCGCCGCACGCGAAGGACGCGAAGGAGAATGCCTGCGGCTGCGCCGGCTGCTACAGCGCGCCCGTGGCGCTGGCGCTCTACGCCGAGGCTTTCGAGGACGCCGGCGCACTCGACCGCCTCGAAGCCTTCGCGAGTGTCCACGGCGCCGCGTTCTACGGCCTCCCGCGCAATCGGGAATCGATCACGCTGCACCGCGAGCCGTCGCGCGTTCCCGAATCGTTTCCGTTCGGCGACGGGTCGATCGTCCCGCTGCGCGCCGGCGAAGAGCTCCGCTGGCGCGTCGGCGCGGTCGAACCGGCATCGTGACGGCGCATCGCCCAAGAACCCTCTACAATGGGGTCTGCGAAGCCGGCCAGATCGTCGCTGCCTTCGGAGCGCAAGCTTCGCGGGGAGAGGAAAGTCCGGGCTCCACAGAGCAGGATGCCGGGTAACGCCCGGCCGCAATAGCCGAGGCCTCGCGGCCAAGGCGAAGGCGAGGAACAGGGCCACAGAGACGAGTCGCCTCCGGTCACACGGAGGCGGGTGAAACGCGGCAACCTCCATCCGGAGCAACGCCAAATAGGCGGACGACGACGCTGCTCGCCGAGTCCGCGGGTAGGCGGCTCGAGCCCGGCGGCAACGCCGGGCCTAGAGGAATGACGGTCATAGCGT